>NZ_DJHW01000048.1:11289-40387 GCF_002433295.1 Pseudoalteromonas sp. UBA6610
ACGTCTTGTAAAATAATAGGGCCTTCATCTAGCTCATTATTTACAAAGTGAGCCGTAGCACCAATAATTTTTACGCCGCGCTCAAATGCTTGATGATACGGTTTAGCGCCAATAAAGGCCGGTAAAAACGAGTGGTGAATATTAATAATTTTGTTCTCAAAGCGACCCACAAACTCAGGACTTAGTATGCGCATGTATTTTGCTAAGCCAATAATGTCAGGGTTATAAGAGGCAATTAAATCACCTACTTTTTCATCATGCTCGGCGCGACTTAGGCCTACGTGCGAGACAACATGAAAAGGCACATCAAAGCCTTTTGCTAATGGCTCTAAATCTGGGTAGTTGGCAATCACAGCTAATACTTCAATATTTAACGCTTGCTCAAACTGTTTAAGTAATACAGACCCTAAGCAATGTGCTTCTTTTGTTGCAAGTAGTACCACTTTAGTTTTTGTATCATCATGTAGAGCAAGTTGTGCACCCTCAGGTAATAAAGCGCGTAATTGCGATAAAAAGTCACTTTGTGGCTCGCCGGTTAGTTCAGTGCGCATAAAAAAGCGCTTGGCGTCTTTATCTACAAATTCGTTATTACGTGTAATATTTAAATTGTGCGCGTGGCAAAGCCCTGTAATTTTGGCAATTAGGCCTACATCGTCGGCACATTGGGTGGTTAGTATATAGCTCATTTTCCTCATTCTTACCCAGTTTATAATTGCTTCATTATTTGGTTTTTAACGCATAAAGCAAGGGGTTTATGCGTAAATTTAGAATTAATCGGTCAAATAGGTATAAATGATTCAATAAAGTGAAGGGTAGTTAAAAATACGTTAATAATAAGGCAGATAAACACCATAAATTTTAACAAGCTGGTATTTAAAAAAGGTTTAGCGGTAAGTATTTAGTGCGCGCACGGTTTGTAACCTAGTTGCCTAGATTACAAACCGCGGCGCAGTTTAGCTTTTACAAATATAGCAAAGCGATTATTAAGCTTTAGGCTCTGGTGTTAAGTTCTCTTCTTGCCTTAGGTAACCAGCGGCCTCTTCATCCTCTTTTGTTATTGCTTGTTGAGTAGGTATTGCACGGGTTTGTTGGTTTAATTGATGTATTTGCGATGCATTGCCTAAATCGCGCTCACTGGTAATTGAGGCAATCGATTCGCGGTCTTTTAGAAAGGCAATTACATCATTTTTAATGGCTTGTAATTGACCTTCATCTTTGTGCATTTCCATTATATGGCGAGGATGCTCAAGGTTTTTCATACCGGTGGCAGCAAACGTGCTCGTAATAACACGAGAGACAATGACCCATGGCGTGATACTGCTGCGCACTAAGGTGTTTTCTGAGCGGGTGCTGTCATGAATACCTGTCCCCGTTGAAATTTTAGATTCGGTAAATGTGCCTTCACATTTAAAGTACACAAGTAATGATTCAAACTGCATTTCGGCAAAAAATAAATGAGCACAGTTAGCCAGTAAACGAGCAAAGGCTTTAATAATCACTGCTATTATTAAAATATGAACACTGCTCATTAGTAAGCTACTAAACTGTATAACGTTTTGATTATTAAACGCTTGCTGTAAATTATTAATATTAGCACTATCTATGTAGTAATAAATATCTATTAATGAATAGGCTAACCACACCGTTAATACTAATGCCACAATATAAAGTAAATTAGCACTTATTAGCGCAACTAATCTGGCTAGGGTAAAGTTTTTACCTAGCTCCATAGCATGTAGTTTAGGCTGAACCTCTTGAATCATTTCGCCTTTAAAACCGCCTTTACCCTCTATTTGCTCTTGCAGTTTTGGGTCTAGCTCGCGGTAAACTCTATTGGGCACTTCTTTGTAGCGTCTATTTGCCATGACAAGATTATCAAGGTTTATAAATACTTCATCAGGGTGAACAGACTCTTGCCAGTTTTCACGTAATTCTGACACTTCGGCGGTAGGGGTCACTGCGTTTAAGCGTGCTTTGATCATTGTAAATACTAATGCACAGCTTAACGTTGCTAATATAATAATGGCAATGAGGTATATGCCAGCATGCAAGTTTGGCAGTTGTGCCAGCCACGCGTCTATTTCTTGTTTGCTGATATGTTGCTCTTGCATTAGCCACGACATAGAAAGGCCAATAACAATCGGCAAAATAAACGACAACGAAATAATTTTAGCTAATGTACCGCCTCCCAGCGCTTCAATGTTTCTTTCAGCATTGCGAGAGATAGGTTTGCTACTTGAGCGCCAAGAAAAAAGCACATAAAACATTAAAATAGCACTGTAAACCGGAAAGGCCAATTCGCCAGCTTCCCCAGTAAAGCCCGACAGCGAAACAAACGCTACAAGCCCATAAGCAACTAAAGCAACAAGCGTGCTCACCCATGAGCCAAATAATCGCTGCGCTACATTTCTAATTGGGTAAGGTAAAAATAACAGTTTGGGAATTAAGCTGTGTAACAAACGAGATAAAAATCCGTTAGGCTCTTTAAAGGTACTGTTTTTACGACCAACCAGCATTTCTTCGAGTGATTGGGCGTTATAGGCTACTTCTTTTTTTTCTTCTTGCGCGGTAGAGCTCTCAGACTTACTAAAATTATACGCAAGCGATGTAGGGTGGTTTCTGCCTACAAAGTATTTTAAGGTGGCATAAATACCTGACGATAAAGAGCGAATACCCAGCGCTAAAATAAACATGCCAAATAGCATTAAAATCCAGCCTGCGGTGGTACTTTCTTTCACCGAGCTCGCAGCTATAACAAGTAAACTTACGCCTGCTACCGACTCGATAATACCTCTTAGCGCGGTTACTTTACCTTCCAACTTAAAGGGGTTTTTTAACCCAAGATCAATAGAACCATAATCAAATGCCATTGTATGCTCCTTGTAAACAGCACATTATTTAAGGGGGGTTACCAGTTTTGCAATAATACTTAATCATTTGCGGGGGCAAACCTAGTGTTAGCTATGTTTTTCCGGGCTCAAATAGACTAATTAATTAAGCGAGTTGGTATTATTATCCGTGTATATTTTGGCCAAAATGAGCATAGCTAAACGGTACCAAAAGGTGCAGTTTATATACTTAAGCAGGTAATTAACTAAACGGATTTTTATATTATTGTTCAATTTTTGATTATATATCAATAACGTTGTTCAGTTTAAGGTTATTTTACAGTGATACCTTTATTGATGGTGGTTTAAGTTGCTAGGAGCATAAATGAAACTAATCTACGTCGATGATAATTTACCCGGTATAACCCGTAAGCGTAAAAACAAAACGTGGCTGTACTTTGACCCAATAGGAAAGCAAATTACCGATCAAAAAGTGATTGCTCGTTTAAATGCGTTAGCGTTTCCGCCCGCCTACAAAAATGCTTGGTTTTGCCCTGAAGAAAATGGCCATATTTTAGCAACCGGGATAGATAGTAAAGGCCGTAAACAATACCGCTACCATGAAGATTTTAGAGCTCAAAAAGAGGCGAAAAAATACCAAGCCTGTGGGGTGTTTGGCAATAAGCTGCCATTACTGCGCGCCCGTTTAGAAAACGATTTACAAGGGGATGAGCTTAGCGTAGAGCGCACATTAGCTGCGGTAGTTAGGCTTATGGACTTAGGTGCATTGCGGGTAGGTAACGAGCGAAATGTAAAGCAAAACAAAAGTTTTGGCGCCACAACCCTGCGCAATCGCCATGCTAAGCTTACGGGTAAAAATATACAGCTACGGTATCGGGCTAAATCGGGCAAAGAGCGCGAGGTAAACATAACCGACAGAGTGCTTAGCCATGTAATTAAAGACCTACAAGATTTACCCGGTCAGCATTTGTTTCAATATATAAGCGATGGAGAGCGTACAAACGTAACCTCTAGTGAAATTAACCAGTATATTCAACAAATAATGGGTGAGGACTTTAGCGCTAAGCACTTTAGAACCTGGCGAGCCAGTGTTATTGCCTTTAAGCAGCTTGTAAAAGCAAAAGGCGCACTTAGTTTAAAAAGTATGCTCGAGAGCGTGTCTGAGCAGCTAGGTAATACGCCCGCTATTGCCCGTAAATCGTATGTTCACCCGGATTTAATTGCCTTGTGTAAAGAGGATGAACAAACCCAAACAGCGTGGCGAGAGTCGCTTTCTTTACCGCGAAAAACAAAATACTTGAGTCGTTATGAGTGTGGCTTTTTGGCCTTTTTAAAAGACTAATTGCTATAGCAACTTTACACACTACAGCAACCAAATTACATAATTGCGTAGTTGAAGTGTTTTTTAATTACCATGTAAAAGTTTAAAAAGTTATTAGATTTCAGTGTTTTGTGTTTTTATTTTATTTTGGCACCTGCATTGCACCTTCAAATTACTGTTAAGCAGTAAGTACAAAAGCATTTATCAATGATATTTAGCGAGGAGGTACAAAGTGAAGGGGTTATTTTCAAAGGCATTGTCTACAAAGGTAAAACACATTACGTTACACGCTACGCTCGCAGGCTGCGTTAGCACCATGCTAACAGGGCAAGCGCTAGGCACTGCAGATCTTGAAAGTGTGGCACTTGCCAACTCTTCATTAACCACTTACAACTCGCAACAACAATTGCAAAATGGCGATTATTATTTTGATCAAAATGCAGCACAGTTAATAGCGCGCACCGAAAAAGCAATTAACTGGTACACAGAAATAGTTAACAGTGGCGGGTTTACTCCTTTATACACTAATGAGTTGCTTGAACTTGGCAGCACCAGTAAAGCGGTGAGTCAGTTAGCGCTGCGTTTGTATCAAGAGCGTGACTTAACTAGCAATGTATGTGACACCGCAATGTGCACATTTGATAAAACCATAGAGCAGGCTGTGCAACAGTTTCAGCGTCGCCACGGTTTAAAGGTTGATGGGCGAGTAGGAAAGCGCACCTTAGCTAAGCTTAATGTACCCGCTAAGAAAAAATTGGCTAAATTAAAGCTTAACTTTTACCGCATAACTAACTTCGCAGGCTCAAGTGATTCGCAGTATGTGTATGTAAACATACCTGAGTACACATTGCGCTATGTAAAAGCAGGCGAAGTAAAACTACAAAATAACGTTATTGTGGGTAAGCCGAGTTGGGAAACACCTGCCTTTAGTGACGAAATCGAAAAATTTGTAGTAAACCCTGAGTGGCGCATACCAACCTCTATTGCAACCAAAGAAATAGCACCAAAGGTGGCAAAAGATCCTCAGTACCTTGCTAAAAATAATATCGAAGTTAGAAAAAACAGCTACCTAGATTCTAAAACAGTTAACCCCAGTAATATTGATTGGCAGTCTATTAAGCCCTATCAGTTTGATCACTTTTTAGTTAAGCGGGCAGGGGATGAAAACCCACTTGGCGAAGTGAAATATCTGTTTCCAAATCCTGAAGCCATTTATGTTCACGATACGCCAGCAAAGCAGCGTTTTAACCAAGCGCAGCGTGCGTTATCACATGGTTGTATAAGGGTTGAAGAGCCATTTTCATTGGCGCGTGAAATAATTAAGCACCAAGGTGAAGAGCGCACTCTTAAGCAAGTGGATAAAGCCAGAGATACCGATACCACTCAAACTTTTTATTTAAATGAGCCCTTACCTATTCATTTAGTGTATTGGACGGCGTGGGTTGATGAAGACATGCTCGTTAATTTTAGAGACGATATTTATCAACACGACGCAAAAGCATTACTTAAAAACGAAGATCAGTCAGTCATTGCTGCATTGATTAAATAGACTATGAGAGGATTTATGCCGTTTATACCGAGTATTTTAGGCTGCATATTAGCGCTTTGCGTAAGCGTAGGTAGTTATGCCGCCGAGCCCGTGAAAAAAGCACACCCAAGCGTTGATATTCAAAATAAAGCAAATTTTGAAGATGCAGAGTTTAGCCTAAAAATTAACGACATAGTAATGCCGTATTCGGTGTTTTCTGTATTTGTGATGCCTAATGAAGCGGTTGAATTTGAAGTGCTTTACGCACAATCAAAACGACCCTATTCATTTATTAATAACCATAGCAACGCCACCTTAACTGATACAAACCGTTGGCAGTGGCAGGCGCCTAAAAAACCTGGCTTAACACGGGTAATTATTGAATCCCCCGACAAAAAGCAACGTATGACAATTAATGTGTTTGTTAAAGTACCTGCAGATGAAGTACAAGGTGGAAAGCTTAAATATTACCACATTGGCCATTACCCAACGCCCTCACAAATTAAAGATAGTAAGCATTACATAGTGCCCGATGGTTTTGTAAAGGTGACCCCAGAGAACGAAAATATAAAAATATCACCGCATTTTTCTCTTAAAGAATTTGTGAGTAAGCAACGAAGTAAGCACCCTAAATACTTATTTTTACAAAACAAGTTGTTACTTAAACTTGAAAAAATACGCAAAGAGATGATTTTAGAAAACATACCGGTTAAAAATATGGTGGTAATGAGCGGTTACCGCACCCCTTATTACAACAAAGCCATTGGTAACGTAAAGCTTAGCCGCCATGTGTTTGGCGACGCTGCCGATATATTTATAGATAACGACGGCGACTACCGTATGGATGATATAAACAACGACGGCAAGCACTCTATTGGCGATGCACAAGCTATGGCTGGTATAGTGGAGTCGCTCGCTAAGCGAGAGTCATTTAAAGGCTTACTTGGCGGTTTAGGTGTTTACGGGCCAAAATCGCATCGCGGTGCATTTATACATGTTGATACGCGTGGTTTTAAAGCGCGCTGGGTGAGTAAGTAATATATGTTTCATGGTTAGTAATCACGTTAGCATAAAAAGTATTGGCAATTTTTTTGCCAATACTAAGCAGGTCATTGTTAAATATTGATTACCTTTTACCTTTTACCTTTTACCTTTTACTCAAAATTTAAGTGCAAAGATTTAACTCAATAACAGCCATGTTATTAAAACACATAAGGTATAAGACTCGTTCAAACCAATTAAGCGAAGGTTGAAGATGTCTGAAATTAAACGGTTCCAAACTTCTTTAAATAGTGCCGACAAAATACAGGCGCTTATAATCCACATTGCTAGCAATAGCACCATTTTTACTGTGAATGTTTGTATATAAATATCAATAAGGCTATTCGTTTGATATGTATTCCCTACATCAAACGTCATTAACGTATACAACAAGCTAATAGCCCACAAAGCTATGGTTGCAAAGATATTAAAGCGCGTGGTAATTCCTTTTTTCATTAAAGATAAGTCCTTTTTAATTAAAGTTAGCTTTACTTTTGTAAGTTACCATTAATGGTACGGCGGTGCTACTGCAGCATAAAAGTTTCGTACTCAAGCTCTTCAAATTGTTTTGATAGCCAATAAAGACCAATTACAGATGTAATTATGGTCGAGAGCGCAAAACCGTAACCATAAAACTGTGGCCCTAATGCAATTGAGGCAATCGTAAATACGATATTGATAAACAAAAACAGCCCAGATAAAAATAATACGGTGGCACGCTTATCTAAGTAAAATAAAATATTTAAAATAGACAAAAATATAACCTGTACACCTACACCCACCACATCAATAAACAGTAATGTTTTATAGTTAGGGTCTATGCCTATAAAGGTCAGTATTTGCTCGCCCCACAGTAATAAGCACGCAACGGTTATACCTTGGATTTTAAATATATCGTAAAGGCCGCCTTGCGCTGTTTGCACCATTTTATCTTTTAGGTAAAAAATTTCTTCAAGCGATGAGCCACCTCTAATGGCGGTATAAAAACGGTCGTATTGTTCTACAAAGTCGGTTTCCATTCTGACTAAAAATACCGCCA
The DNA here is from genome assembly GCF_002433295.1 of Pseudoalteromonas sp. UBA6610. NCBI lineage: Bacteria > Pseudomonadati > Pseudomonadota > Gammaproteobacteria > Alteromonadales > Pseudoalteromonadaceae > Pseudoalteromonas > Pseudoalteromonas sp. UBA6610. The sequence continues at coordinate 19,068 of NZ_DJHW01000048.1, forward strand.
TTCCTGGAATAATGGTTAAATAGGCTAAAAATATAGGCAAGTCGTAAATAGGGCTTGCTCTTAATGTGCCTATAATTTGAATAGAGGTAGCGGGGGAGTACCAAAAAATAATTTTATCGGCCCACACGCCTATGTTGTAAAAAAGCCCACAAAAAAATAGGCTGTAATACACTTTTTTGTTGTTTAAAAAATCAAAACTAATGAGTTTACCGCCAGGGTAGCGACGAATAATCATAAACAAAAAGCTAAAAAAGAGCAGCGCTTCACCGGCAAAAAAAGCAAAAAACAACCCGTCTATTTGCCAGTCGCGCAGTAAAAATGCCAGTAACACCATAAAGCTGTAACCGCTTAACATAGTCACTAAAATAAGCCGGTACTCCTTCATTCCCGACAAAAATATAGCGCCAAGCCATTGGTTACATAAGCTTACAAACGCCCCTAATATTATTATTTTAGTCACAACAGGTAGCGGTAGTATTGGCCATACAGCTAAGCCAATCAGTAATGCGGCAAGGGTGGTAACAAGCTGCGCGCCAAGTAAATTAGGCAGTACCTGCTCGTCCTTTTTTTGAAAAAACAGATCGGCAACAAAACGCGTTAATAATAGCTGCAGGCCGCCGGTTAATATAAGGGACGCTGCCATCATATACGTAATAAGCGTTAAAAACTGAATAATTAATACTTTTGGCAGCACGACACCTAGGCTTAAAATACCAATTAGCATGAGCGCAATGATAGAAAGCAGCCAAGGGCCTGAGCCTATTAATCCCGCATAACCGTATGCTTCAAAAACAGAGAGTAGGGTGTTTTTTTTGAGAATTTTACGTATCTCAAAACCTATTCCGGCCATGCGATTGTATCCTTGTAAAGTTTATCGTAGCGGGCAAACATATGGCTCTCATCGTAGTATATTTTAACACGGTTGAGGCCGTTTTGTTGGTACTGATACCATGTTTGCTCATTTTCCAATAGGGTGATTATTTGCTGTGCGGTTTCGCTGGGTGAGGCAATAGAAACTACTTCGCCAGCTTTACCAAGGGCCCTATCTTCCTCGCTTGCCCCTTCTATTATTTCTCGGCACGAGCCCACGTCACTTGCAAGTACAGGTACGCCTGCTGCCATTGCTTCAAGTAGCACTAATGGTTGAGCTTCAGAAATTGAAGTCAACGCAACAATACCTAGCTTTGGGAGTATTTCGACGATGTTTTTCATGCCGGTAAACGTAATGTTTTTGTCTAAATCTAGGCTGCTTACTAGTAGCTGGCACTCTTTATAATACTGTGGGTCTTCCTCAAAAGGGCCTATGATCCAGCCTTCTATGTCTGGCAGTTCGGCTTGGACCTCTTTAATGGCACGAATAAAGGTTTTAATATCTTTAATTGGCACTACACGGCCAATTAACCCAACCACCATAGGGACCGATTTAGGTCTTGCGTTAAGGGCATCCACAAAGCGTTTTGTTTTTATACCATTAGGCACTACCGAGGCTTTACTTTCGCTGGCACCATCTTTAATTTGCCTTTGTCTATTCCCTTCATAAAGCGAGATGATTTTGTCGGCTTGATGATAAGTAGTGCGGCCAATTTGCTCAAAAAAGCTGATCCACATTCGGCGAATAAAGCCCATTTCAGTATTTAGGTTTTTACCTAGGCTTTGTTCAGACTCTTTTATCCAGCTGGCCTGTATTAAATCTATTTTACGCTCTTTAGTATAAATACCGTGCTCGGTAAGCAAAAATGGCGTGTTGTGTATAACGCTTGCACCTGCGCCCAATATGCCAGCATAGCCTGTCGAAATAGAATGAATAAGTTTAACATCGTGGAGTGAACGGGCTATTTCGGCTATTTTAAACAGTGGTTTATACAAATTTCTGTACGACCAAAAAAAGTCGATAAATGACGATTCATCGCAATAGGTTAAATAATAGTTTGCCAGCACCTGCCACGACGACTCGCTGTATAAAAAATCGGCTTCGTTGATGCCGTCTTTTTTAGCTAGATTTTCAAAGGCAAACTTTAAAAGCTCCGTCGGTATTGGGTCTTTACAGTCACGGAAATACCCTTGCAATTGCTGCCAAAAATCAAACAGTTCTTTTTTATATTTAACGCCATGTTTCGCTTTTATTTTTGTACTGTGTTGCGTAACTAAATAATGCACATGCAGCTTAGTTACATTACTCGGTAGCGTGTACTGAATGTCGCCGTAGTGTTCGGGTGCGCCACCAACAAACACTAATTCAAAGTTATAGTGAGGCAGGCCTTCTATAATTTGATGTACCCAGCTTGATACGCCGCCCCGTACATAAGGGTAAGTGCCTTCAAGTAAGAGTAAAATGTCCGCTTTTTTTTCACTCATGCCAATACTCCTGTAAATGGCGTAACTCAGAGCCTTTAGGCTGTAGTGCTAGCTCTTCGAGATAGCGCTGACAGTCTGTGTAATTGTGTAATCCAAAGGCGACTTCGGCTTTATAAGGGAGTACGTGGCGCCTAGCCATGCCTAATTGCGTGGCTAAATTTAAGCTTTGCTGCGCCTCATTTAATTTACCGAGCGCAAGTTGAATTCGCCCTAAAAACACATAGCTTGCTGGCTGAGGGTTAAACTTTATACTTGTTAAGGTTAGTGCTTCTGCTTTTTCTAGTACGTACTTTTTTAGTGCGCCTTGTGCTAAGCCTAAGTAACTAAGCTCCCAATAAAGCTCGGCTTGTTGGCGTTGCAGATTGCTCAATTTAGGTTGTTGCGTGGTATTGGCTATAGCGTGCTGGCATTGGCTTATTTTTTCGTTCAGTTTAGTTTCTTTGCTATCAAGAGTTGAATAGGCAAGTAAGCGAATATCATCTTCTAAGTCTTTTAAAGCCAGTTTGAGTATAGGAATAGCTTGGGCATCGCTCATGTGCCGTGCAGCCATTACTGCACTTAGGCGTTTATTTGGCTCACTGGCGTGTTTTAAAATAGCTTTTAGTCCACCCATAGAGTAAATAGGCGTTGCTGAGACACTTCTTGCTTCAAAGGGCAGGGCAGGAACCTTGTGCTCTACAATATCAATATCGTTGTTTTTAAGCGGTTTACTAAGGGCAAAAGTAATGGCAAATACCACCCCTAAAATACCAAATACAGGCAAGGTAAATAGCAGTAAAAATAACAGCGCTGAGCCACTTTTTAAGGTGGTTTTGTATTTGTTAGGAATAAAAGCATGGCTTACAAAGGTAAAGCACAGGCTAGCAATGCCATGTAATAAAACAATTAACAGCCAGTTAGGCGCATCTAAAATATGCGCAAAAGCAAAGTATTCACATAAACAGCCAATAAAAGTGGCAACGATAATTTTAATCATGGGATGCAACTAACTTAGCGATGTGTTCGCTGCTTATAGGCAATGCCATTTGTTCTTCTATTTTAATTTGCAGTTGCTCAACGGTTTTACCAAAGTGCTCGATACACCAAGTATTAATACGCGATATAAAGCCACTTTTGTCCAGTTCACTTGCCATTGGCATAAGCAGTAAAAGTGTGTGGTTTTCACTATCGTAAAGATAAATATCTAAACCTCTGCGAGCTTCACTTAAATACTCTAATAATTGGCGCGACTCTTCACTTGTTTGCATTGCTTTGAGTTTAAGCAGCTGCGAGGGAATATTATAGCGTTTAGCTTCTTTGTTCGCCCTGCGTAGTTGCCTTACAAAATAAGGGGTTTCTTGTGGGGTCATTACCGGGTTGGTAATTTCATGACGCAGCAAATCGCCAATGTTACCGGCCATAACGGCTAGCAAAGTAAGTGTGGTGTTTTTAAGGGCAAAAAATTGAATGCTTTGTACTAAAATTACCCCGTAAATAGTGTTATTAATATCAACCAGTGGGATAGCAATATGGTATTGGCTAAATTTATTTTTAACCTCTTTAACAGAAACCAGCTCGCGCTCTTCAAACATGGCTTTAATAAGGGGGTCTTCCATATTTAGCTCGCCCATAGCACCTATGCTTGCTAATGGTTGCTCTATTATGGTGTTGTTTTCTACTTTATAAAGCGCTGCTTTTTCAAGTGAGCCATATTCAACAAATAAGTTTAAAATGCTATTTGCCGCACTGTCTAAGCGTCTTTGTGTTAGTTGCCCTATAACGGCCCGTACCGCTTGGAGCGATTCGCGCAGGCTAAGAGTATGACCTGCTAACATTTGCTCAATCCGGTCGTGGGATGAGTTTATTAAATGGTATTGGCGGGTAAAGGTTTCTAATCGGTTAGTTACATATTCAAGCTCAATACTTTGCTGCTGATTAGTGCGCTCCCATACATCTCTGAATTCGCCAGCAATCATAATTACAATTAAATAACCAATCATGGCGTTAATATTAAATTCGTTAGGTTGCGCTAATACTTCGCTTTTGCTTAACAGCAATTGCCCGGCTAATAAACATAATATGCTTATAAAGCCTTTTGAAAAACCATAGCGCAAAGCCACTAACAGCGGCCCAAGTACGGGCCACGAAAACCCATTTTCCGTCCAAAAGGGGTCTTCGGCGTTAAATATAACCGGCAGCACAATTGCAAGCGCGGTAAATACAATTACCTCAGCCCAAATTTGTAGCTCAGGGACCTCTCTTGGTCGAAAAAAATGTGTTTTCACTCACTAACCTCAATGTACGAAATTAAATCGGCGATGACATCTTGTGCTGTCGCGGCAATACTGTCGCGCCCCCAGCCACTTTTTGCGATAGTGCCTGTCCAAAGTGGGGTTGTTTGACCTTTGGCCGTTAAGCTAAGTGTAAGTGCGACTACCGGCTCGCCATCTAGACCCGCTTTATAACGCCATTCTTCTATGCTACCTGATAACACATAGTCTGTTTGCTGTGTGCTTAACCACTGCATGGCGTTATCAAGACGGTATTGATCGTCAAGTGGCGGAAGGTCTTTAGAGTTACTGCGCGGTGCACGTAATAACGTAGGAAGCTTATTTTGCTGCCAAATACTTGCCAGTATATCTTCTGCACGTTCACCGGCTAAGGGGGTTTGCGCATGATTTACCAAAGGCATTAAAGCCACGGTAGTTGATGGACCTAGCTCTACATCATCAGCCACACGGCTGGTGGTACATGCACTGAGCACTAATACCAAACACGGTATGATTAAACGAAACATATTCTCTCCTAACATTAAAAATGTACGTAATAGCCTAATTGTAATTGTGTATCTGAGTTACCCACTTTATTACTACTTTGATAACCCAGCTGTAATTTAAATAAATCATCCCCTAGCACTGACCAGCCCGCACCACTTGATACTGAAATGTCGAGAGTGTCGTTGAACGTTTGATAACCCGTACTGATGTCGAATAACCACGAGGGGCTTTCGCCTAAATAAGGGGGGGCTAAGTTCGAGTTTGACGAAAGCGAAGTGCCCAGAGCAAAGCGCCTAAAAGGTTGTATATCAATAAGCAGCGGTCTGGCTCTTTGATCTATGCCTAAAGGGGCTAATGTGCGTTCAAAGTCTTGCCATTGAGCACTAAAATAAGTACTCCAAATAGGGCGGTCTTTTAAAATAGTGTATTGATAACGGGCGTTATATTCTTGCCCGCTGACAAGCGTTGAGCTATCACTGCGGCGCTTAAATGCCATGGCGGCTGCCGAGAACTGCATGTTTTGACGCCCATCAATAGCGTAATTTATATAAGCCGTGGTTTTATTTAATTTGGCAAAGCTAAGTAAGGTTTCTGATTGGCGGTTTTCAACGTTGTGCTCAAGTTTTAGACCTACCTGTGTGCGCGAGTCCCACCGGTAACGCGCATCTAGACTCAAGCCTTGGCGGCTCATTAAATTGCCCTGATGAGAGTCTACTTTTGCATCAAAGTACCAACGACCCCATGTCATTTTATCTTCTATGGCAAACAGTAACCCGTTGTTATTTAAGTTTTGTTGATTGCTAATGCTAAGTTTCCATTGCCCTTTAGCATACGGAAAATAAACATTTACATCGTACTGGCTGGTATTTAAACCGGCCTCAGGGGATAGGTTGATCTCTAATGCTCTAAAGTAGCTGGTGCGGGCGTTACGTAATAAAGACGTTTCGGCTTGTGTTGGCTCGTGTGTTAACTCCTCATACCAACGCTGCATAGTTGCATAAGGCTGCCTTAAATAGAGCAAAGCACTTAGCTCATCTATCTTGCCTAACGTTTGCGTATTTACCAGTGCCTTTACTTTATTAAACTCGCCGTTGCTCATAGCCAATTGTAGCTTTTGCCATGGCTCAAGTTTTTGTGCTGCGCGTCTGGCTAACCACCAGTTGGCGGTTGCGTTGTTTATAGCCTCAGGTGCTATGTCATCTAAGCTGCTAAATTGGCGTAAGTGGGGTACGGCCATTGCGCCGGCCCATTGGATCATTAAACCTCGGTATGCGTATTTGTCTTTTGGTAAATGGTTTAATAAATAATGTTTAAGTTCGCTGGCATTAGCGTAGTAGCCTAACTGGTTCATAACATCGGCTAAATTTACTAAAGTAGTTAAATCTCGAGGGTTACTAATGGCTAATTGGCGCAGATAAAAATAAGCACTATTAAAAGCTTTTTGATGAATAGATAAACTCGCCAGTAATTGTGCCCACTCTCGGCTGGGTTCATTGCTTGAGTAGTTAGCTAAAATACGCTTAATCATAATGGTGTCGTGCATTTGCAATGCAAGCCAGCCTTGCGCTAGTACCACATCGGGATTGTATTCACTTAGTTTTGCTGCGCGGTTAAGTGTTGTGTATGCGTAATTTAAGTCACTTTGATTTTGGTACCAGTTTGATAATATTAACCATGCAGGGTAAAGCGCTTTATTATAACGTTGTTTTTCAAGAGCCTGATGAGCACGAGTAACGTGTTCTTCATCGCCAATTTGCGTGCTTAATAAGGTAATTTGGATTAACTGTCTATCAGTGAGTGCGGTTTGTTGCCATAGGTAATTTAATAACCCTTGTGGGTTGTCGGCAAATTTTAGCTGCTGATAATGCAGCATATCACCTACACTCAGTGGGCTAATGTTTTTTAATTGCTCTAAAGCATATAGCTCTTCTTTTTTATCATTTACACGCAAAGCCATATCAACGCGGGCACCCCAAAACTCATCATCGTTACTATGTGCTTTTTGCTTTAAAATGGCCAAAGCGGTTGTAAAGTCATCGTTTAACCAATGCGCTCTTGCAAGCCAAAGTAAGTCTTCTTCGTTTTTTGGCCCTGCGTAGTGAGGCCACAAAGCTCTCAGTCCAGCTAAATTACCGGTATCGTGTAACACCTTGGCTTTCCAATATTGTGAAAGAGGTGTTTTTCCGTTTATTTGCTCATAGCGCTCAATATGATTAAGCTCTTGTTTTGCGTTACCAATAAATTCGTTGGTTTGCATCCAATTTGCAAATCCGCTGCCTTTAAGCTGTCGGTTTTGCGCTTTATATTCGTAAATGTCGTTGGCATCTTGATATAAGTACAAGGCATTCGCATCATTAATGCTGTCGGTCAGCATAGCTACATCAACGGCTTTATGGGCCATTAACCATTTAAATTCTTTAAGCGCCTGTTTAGGCTTATTTTGCCAGCGCATAATTTTCCAATTTAAAAGCCTCAGCGCTTTATCATTGGGTGTTTTAAGTAATAACTTTGCGATTAATTGTTCAGCTGCGTTTGCATTGCCATTGGCTAAATTTAAATGCATGGCTTTGGTTAAATATTCGCTGTTATTAGGCTGAGTTTTTAATAATTTTTCTACTGCTTTTAAGGCTTCTTTATTATCACCCGCTAAGCTTGCAAAATATAATGTACGCTCGGTATTAGCGGTATCACCGTATTTTTTCCACCATGTGTAAGCTTGTTTTGGATTGTTAGCACCCAGTGCGGTTTCGATGGCTTTTTGGGCTACATCGGCATTAATGTGGGTTTTATAAATAGCGAGCGCTTTACCAGGCTCACCTGCGCCTAACCAAAAATCAGCGGCTAATAATGGCTGTGCGTGTTGCTCATAATATTGCGCTACGTTTGCATTGAGCCCCGTGGCTTTAGCTATATTTAATAACTGGTTATCCCAGTGTTTAAATGCCGCAAGTTTAAGTGTTAGTTCTTCAAAACGGTCATCTTTATTTACGCCACTATCAACCCACAATGCGTATAAAAGTTTTATTTCTAATTCAGTTTTTGTATCGCTCTTAGGGAGTTTTTCAAGCTCGTTAGTCGCTTGCGAATACTCATTTAAGCCCAGGTGAATGGCTATTTTTTTGGCGCGTAGTTTTTCATTATTAGGGTCGCTACTTAATGCGGCATTTAAGTAGGTTTTTTCAAAGGTATAATCTTGCGATAGCGAGTCGTCTTCAAAAAATAAGGTGTGCGGAAACAGCGCGTAAAGTGAAAAACAACTAACCGCTAATATAATTAAAATGGTTTTAACTGATACTAAGTGAGGGCGCTTTTTGTTATTCATTATTGAGCCCTTTTTGCGCAGTTTAAATAGCCATAAAATTCGCCAGCAGGTAATGTAAACTGCGTTGTATTGCCAAAGGTTTTTCCGCTAAAGCGCTTTCCCATATGCGAAATGAATTGACAATTGCGAGCATTTTTAAGCTCAATTTTAGCCTCAATCCACGCTTTAAAGCTGACAGGGCCGTTTACCTGCCAATTACTAAACGCGACATTAGCAGAGAGCAAATAAGGTTGGTTATTTGGCGTTGTATGATCAAAGTTAATTGTGGCTATTTCATCGCCTACGTGAATATAGTTTCCTTGCGCGGTTACCCCTAAAATACCCTGGCTGTTAGTCATATTGGGCACATCAAAAATAGCAGGCAAGCGCAGCGTTTTTATATATTTAGAACTAAATAGCCATTCGCCACGCGTATTTTTAGCAAGCGCAGAAAAATAAAAATCTTTGGCAATGCGTGCATATTGACTTAAATGCACCGGGGTATTTTCTCTGGCTAATACGTAATCAATATTGTAATGCAGCGCATCAAGCCCTGCTGGCACTTCGCCAGAGTAAAAATGAAAGTAAATTGTGTAAGGCTTTAACCTGTATGGTTTTTCGGTTATTTCAAATGTTTCTACTAAGCGTTTAAAACCATAGTAAGGGCCGTGCCATAAATTGGTGTAAACATTTTCGTTTAAAATGGGCGCGTATATTTGATACAGCAAATCTCGCTCAGGACGGCCAATAGGTGATATATGCGACAGGCTTGGATTGTCGGCATTTACATTGGTATTTCCTCCATTAACGTTAATTACACCGGCATCTCGCGCAAGTTTGAGGGCTTTTGGGCCTGGGGTTGCATCACCTGACCATAGCATCATCACGGTTTTTTTATTTTTTGGTGCGAGTCGCTCATTAATGTAATTTATTGAGCCTGTTATTTCTTTATTTAAATCGATGGCGTCATAACCGGGTACATCTAAATGAAACCCGTAGTCGGTGTCGTCTTTATTTATTTCTTTTCTACCTGATAAGGCTGTCCAAAAATAGGGATGGCTGTAAGTGTGTGATGCGACTTCGACATAAGGAAGCGCAAAAATTTCCTTGGCTATTTTTTCAAGCTTTGGGCTGTCAGCGCCATGCAATCCGTTGGGCTCAATATCGGCTTGGATAATTGAGGAGGTCAGTGGTAGCTTGTATTTTTTTATAACTTCATCGCGCACAACTTCTGCTGCGTAAGGTTTACCTGCAAAGTGCGCAATGCTCGTAAAGCCGTCGCCATCAATATGAAGGGTTAGCATACGCCGACCGCTTAATGTAGTTGTATCTGGGGCAAGTATAGGTGCAAGCCCCATTGCCTTAGTTAACACGGCTTTGGGGTCTACAACCCAGTTACTGCCCTCCATAGGCAATGTATCTATAAGCCAAGGTGCCGCGATAAGTGCGCCGTACTTAGTTTTACTTCCTTGGGTTAGGGTGGTGCCATCTTCAGCGTGTATTGATATTAATGATTGCGCATTCTCTGCAAGTGTTAATAAATAGGGCTTTACAATAGCGGGCGCAGTGGTTGACTCACCCTTGAGCCAAGATGCCATAGCTGCGAGTTTATAAGGCCCATTTGAAGGCAAATTAAAAGGCTCTACTCCTAAGCTTTCAAGTAACTTATTAGAAGGAGGGAGCTCGCCAAGTACCAGTTGCGGTACCACGCCTAAGTTACTTTCGAGCCACTCAATAACCTGTGCATTATAAAATTGATCGCTCGTCGTCCAAGAGATAATGCCAGCATGGAGGCTGGTATCTACTTTAGGTAAAGGCGTGTTAGCCATGTCTATGTAATCAGGTATGTAGCCTAAATACTCAATCATTGTGGCAAGCTTTAAGTGAACCGTGGTGTATATAAGTGGCTTTACATTACTGTTGTATGGAATAAGTATGCGCCTAGGCACTGGCTGTATATTTGATGTCCCCCAAGTTTGAAGGTGCCCATCAGTAACCCAAGGAGCATAACTTTGGGCAATAATTTGTTTAGCCATCGCAAGGCGCTGCTGTGGTTTAGCGTAATCAATTACCTGTACGTTAAAGCCCAGTGATTGTGCTTTATGAAGCTTTTCATTTAACCAAGCTTGATCGTTCTCAGTGGTAAGCTTGTAGCTGTTATCTACTGGATTAAAGTGGCTAAATAGCCCCTCGGCAACTAAATCAGAGGCGTAATCGTCAAGCTGTGGCAGTAGCTCAAACCCTCGGTTTAAAATTAAGTGTTTGTTAAATGTACTCGACAAACCTTTAATTATATTCACAAGCCCCACTTGTTGAGCCGCTTTATCGTAATCGGGTTTTAATAACTGGTAGCTGTCGAGCGTATCTAAAAATAAACCGTTAAAGCCCCGTTGTTGTAATTCACGTGCTTGTTTTTGCAGGTGTTGTTGCCAATGCTCAGCGGTTAAATCAGCAATATGGCTATTCCAGTGTGGATTCTTTGCTACTGAGGATTCATTTTCAGTAAACGATTCTCCCACACTTAAATAAGCGTATACGTTAATGTTGCGCTCTTTAAGCCAATTAAGTTCGTGTGGAGTGATGCTTTGCGGCTGCACAACAACCCGTGAATAAAAGGTCATTTCAGCCAGCGGCATGGGGGATGAGTAATAAAAGGCAATGCTCTTGTTAGCAGGTTGAGCGCACACGTTTAAACAAATCAACAACGTTAGACATAAGAAGTACTTCATTATTATTTTTAAAAACCACAGCCTAAGTTAACGTTGAACATTGTCCCGCTTTTTGTATAAGTATTTATTATTAGAATTGTGATGATTATATGTTAAATAAAAATGCCTGGCTACCTTAATGTGAGATGAATAGTGGTGGAATTGCTTGAGTGTTAACTAAGTAAAAGGTAATGAAAACACCTTACTGCACAGTGTTTTCGATAAAAAATTGCGACTAATGTCGAGTAATAATGTATATCTAAAGCGCTGTAATCTAATTATAATGCGCCCACCTTGCCAGCCCTTGGCAACCCCCTGCGCTATTTATAAATTGATATAAATAGTGACATATTAAATGCTTACTTTATTGCGTTAATTACTGCAAAGCAGACAGTGATAACGTGCATACCTATTTGTGGAGATTTAATGAGTAACTTAAGCTTGAGAAATAAACTTTTATTACTGGCTATTTTACCGTTGAGCTTGTTATTAATTAGCTTAATGGCCAGCTCGTACTATTTAGAATCGCAAAACCAGCAACAAAATTTTGAAACAATTAAATCTAAACTCATTAAAGACAAACACACGCTACTTGCCACTGAAGTGGAAATAGCAAGCAAGTTGGTACGCCATCAGTTAGATAACGGATCAACACAAAGTGTTAAAAATGTTCTTAGGGAGCTTACTTTTGGTGACGACGGTTACTTTTTTATTTACGACACACGTGGCGTTAGCGTGTTCCATGCCCTGTTAGGAAGTGCTATTGAGGGGCAAAATAAAATAGGCATGACAGACCCAAATGGTAAAAAAATAATTGTTGGATTATTAGAGCAAGCACGTAAAGGTGGCGGGGCATTTAATTACCATTTTCAAAAGCCAAATACCAACGGGTTAGTAGAGAAAATAGGCTATGCCGTAATGATACCAGGTACCGATTGGATGATTGGTACGGGTGCCTATATGGATGATATACAAACAGAGCTTGCAAATTATAAACAAACTATGCAATCGCATACTCGCGAAAAAATAACTACCTTGTTATTGATTGCCTTATTTTGGGTTGTGGTTAGCGTAGTGGGCGCACTTTTAGCGTCTAACGCTATGGTTAAACCTATCCAAATAATGGGCCAAAGCTTAGATGATATTGCTAAAGGTGAAGGCGACTTAACAAAACGCCTAGCTATACATACGCACGATGAAATAGGGCAGTTGGGCGAATCGTTTAATGTGTTTGTTAGCAAGCTGCAAAGCATTATAAGTAATGTGGCTGATGTTACTAATGATGTAAAAAACGCCTCAAGCGATATTAATTCGCAAACAAAACTGTTTGAAAATAAACTGCTTAATCATAACCACGAAACAGACCTAGTTGCCACAGCGATTACCGAAATGTCGGCCACCTCTCACGAAGTGGCTAAAAATACCACGCAAGTTGCTGAGTCTACTCATACGGCAACGCTAGAAGTGGCAAAAGCGCAAGAGTGCGTAGATATTTCCCTAAGTGAAGTTTCCAACCTTATGGGCGAAATTAACCTAGCAGCTGATCAGGTAAACTCTTTAAGTGAGCAATCTAAAAAAATAGACAGTGTACTTAGTGTAATAGGTGGCATTGCCGAGCAAACTAACTTGCTTGCACTTAACGCCGCCATAGAAGCCGCACGTGCCGGCGAGCAGGGTAGGGGTTTTGCCGTGGTGGCTGATGAAGTAAGGAGCTTAGCGAGTCGTACACAACTTAGTACCCATGAAATTAGTGAAATGCTAAGTGAATTACATAACTTAGTGGGCGCCGCGGTAAATGCCATGCAGGCGAGCCAAGCAAGTTGTAATCGCTCAGTTGAGTCATCGCGCGATATATCGCAAAGTTTAGGTGCTGTGACTACGTCGGTTACCACCATTAACGACATGAGTACGCAAATTGCAACCGCTGCAACAGAGCAAAGCTCAGTGACGGAAGAGATAAATCGTAATGTGTTTGCCATTCAAGAAATTGTTAATGAACTAACCCAAGCAAGTAAGGCCACCTCTGAGGTTAGCCAGCATTTAGCAGGGCGCGGTGAAAACTTAGGACAGTTAATAGGGCAGTTTAAGGTTTAAAACGTCATTGCATAAACCACCACTAGCCGCAACTTATGTTGCGGCTTTTTATTTTAAATACAAAATGGTTTAGGGCCTGTTTACTTTTTGAAGTTGAATTTTTAGCAAGGTACCTTTACTTGGTAAAGCTGTGCTTATATTTTAAGGTTGCTGTAAAGGCATAGGCGATAACGCAGTATTAACGCCAAACATGTCAGACCCTAGCTAGAACAAATTTTTATTTTTGAAAGTACGCTAACCCTAGGGAATTTTATTAATTATGTGTAGTCTATTACACGCATTTCGAATAAATAGAGTAACCCTTATATGCAACAAAGTATGCCTTCAGTACAAAACGCTGACCCCGAAACGCTCGTAGCAGAGCAAGACCTAGGCCGGTTGATATCGTTTTTACGTTCAAAAATTGCCACACACATCGATGCCCAACTCGATTGTATGGACTTAACCTCTGCGCAATATATTGTGGTAGTGCTATTAGCGCGTGGCTCAGTAAACACATTAGCCGGACTGAGCGATCATATGGTGTACGATAAAGGCGCGATGAGCCGTTTGTTAAAGCGTTTAGAAGAAAAAGACTTAATTGAAAAAACACAATGTGAGTTTGATAAACGCTCTACACTTTTAAGTTTAAGTGATAAAGGCAAAGCGCTTTATCCGCAAATAATGCCCTTAGTAAATCAAGTGTACGAAAAAGCACTTAGCGGTTTTTCTGAAAATGAAAAACACAGCGTTATGGACTTACTAAACCGAGCAATAAACAACCTAGATACACCTTCTTAAATCTCTAAAAAAGATTATCAACATTTTAGCGATACTGTTTCAATAAAAACTTAGCCTGCTAAGTACTAGAACTAATTGTGCGGCAAATCCAACTTTGCTAATATAGTTGCCTAGGCAATTAAGGTTATCATCTTGTTAGGTTTGTTATGATTGAAAATAAGTTGTTATCACAATTACAGCAGCAGTTTCCTGAGCATGTATTTATGCAACAGTATTTTAGTGTTGTTCATAAAGGGCGTTTTGCGAACGCAATTGTATACAGGTACAAAGATGATACGTTTGACTTAATAGTAAAAGACTTTAGCCAAAGCCCGTGGTTTATTCGAAAAACCTTTGCCAAGCTTTCTGTAAATCAAGAATTTAAAGGGTTGAGCCGCTTAGCACAGCTTGATGCAGTTGCTAATCGGTTTAGCCGTTTATCGCCGATAGCGGTGGCGTATGACTACATAGAAGGCACGCCGCTTAGAAGCTTAATACACCAGGGTGAGACGTTGCCTGTTGAATTTTTTATTGAGCTTGAACGCCAAGTTGCAAAAATGCACCGCCTAGGCATTGTGCATTTAGATTTACGTAATATGGGCAATATATTATGTGGTAGCGATGGCAAGCCTTATATCATTGATTTTCAGTCAACCATTAGCTTTTCGCGCTTTGCGCGTTGGTTGCAACGTTTTATGCGCGGCTCTGACATGTCGGGCGTATATAAAGCGTGGGATAAGCTAAGTAGTACACCTTTGCCGCGTGCTAAACAGCAGTATTTACAGCGTTTTAACCATGTTCGTAAACGCTGGATATTTAAAGGCTACCCAATACAACGTGCATATGCATGGGGTGCTGCAATGGTCACGCAGTTTGTAGACTCTGACCTAATACGTAACTTAACCGATAGATTTTAATTCCCCTTTTTTCATTGTGTGACTTTGCCCATAACAGCTTAGCGTTATGGGCTTTTTTTTGGCTAAAAATAAGGCCAAAAATTTCTTTTTTAATTTTTAAAATAAACAGTAGTATCGCTGGTGTTTTTACCCCTACAATGCGCAAAAATAATGAGCGCAGTTTCAACCATCAAAGCTTAAAGCGTCTTAATAAGTTTAGGTTTTTTCTGCAATTTTTTATTGTTCAAGTAAACTATAAGCAATGTGCATTTTTAAATTTAAGGTTTCAAGATGATTGAGTATCCAGTCGACCAACTACCGCAGCTAATAAACGATTTATTACAATGCGAAACACACACGCAAAAAAGCCAGCTTTTAGCCGATGCACAGCTTAATTTATCTACTGAACACCTATCGCTACTTTTTGAGGCCATCCCAAAAGAACAGCGTCTAGAAATTTGGCAGCTATTAGATAAAGACACGCAGCATGAAATATTTGTCACCCTGAGCGATGACAGCTGCTTATGGTTACTACAAACCTTAGATGATAGCGAGGCATACGCGCTATTAGATGAAGTGAATGTTGAAGAATTACTTGAGCTTGAAGAGGTTATTCCTGAGCGCTTTGTTGATTATGCTAAAAAGCAACTCGATGAAGCACAAACGAAACAATACGATCTTGCTCAGCAGTATCCGCCTGAGCAATTAGGTCACTGGGTTGGTTTCGACTTTCTAAAAATAACTGAAAAAGCAACAATTGCAGGCGTTAAAAAATTACTGCACAAAGGTTTGCCGCAATACAGCGAAGTTGTGTATTTAGTTAGCCGCCAAGGCAGCCTAATAGGTGAACTTGCAGTAAATGATTTAATAAAAGCCGATGAAGGCGATAACCTATTGGCGCTGGCAAACTATGATTTTTCATCATTACATGCAGATGATGATTTATACGAAGCGGCAGAAGTGGTTATTCACAGTGAAAAAATGGCCATGCCGGTGGTTAATACCGATAATAAATTAGTCGGGCGTTTAACCATTAGCTCGGCATACGAACTACGCCAAGAAATTGCCGACGAAGCTGCGGCCAAAGCTGGTGGTTTACGCGAAGACGAAGACCTGTTTGCCAGTGTAAGAAAAAGTGCTAAAAACCGGGGAATTTGGCTGGGTATAAATTTAGCCACTGCGTTTTTAGCATCTTGGTTTATTGGCTTATTTGGCGCAACAATAGAGCAGGTTGTGGCACTGGCGGTACTTATGCCTGTGGTGGCCTCTATGGGCGGAATCGCCGGGAGTCAAACTTTAACGGTAATAGTGCGCGGTTTAGCGCTTGGCCAGGTAACCGACTCTAACCGCAATGCACTTTTAAAAAAGGAGCTACGGGTGGGGGCGGTGAACGGCTTAGTGTGGGCATTAGTGATTGGCGCGCTCACCTTTGTTTGGTTTAGCGACATAATGCTAAGCATTACAATTACCGTTGCTATATTGCTTAACTTAGTTGCTGCGTCGTTAGCTGGGGTTGTTATACCGTCTATTTTAGACAAAATGAAAATAGACCCTGCGCTTTCTGGCTCGGTAATATTAACCACGGTTACCGATATAGTTGGGTTTGTGACCTTTTTAGGGTTAGGCAGTTTATTACTGCTTTAAGCTAAAAAACAACAAAGCCGCATTAAGCGGCTTTGTTTTTTATTAAGAAAGGTCGCGTTCTTTAATAGTAACCACCCGCTGCGGAAAGGGTATTTCTATCTCAGCGCTATTAATGGCTTTATAAACGCCTGCGTTTATAGCAAGCTTGGTTTCTATTATTTTGGTTGTAGGCACCCAATAGCGATAACTAATGGTTACGCCGCTATCGGCAAAGCGCTCTATGCCTACTTGAGAAATAGGGTTTTGAGCCACCTGATCATGAGCCTTTAATACTTCTTCAATAAGGCTAACAGCGGTATCAGCGCAGGCAGTATAGGCTATGTCTATTTCTCCTTTAACTAACGAGTAGCTAAACGAGTTGTGAATAATTTCACCCACTATGTGCTTGTTAGGAATAGTGATTTCTACTTTTTCTTCATCAATTAAAATGGTGTAACCCAGCTCAATTGTTTTTACTTGGCCGCTGACCCCTTTTACTTCAATGGTATCGCCTACCACAAAAGGGCGCGTGGCAATAATAGCAAGGCCTGCGCCATAGTTTGAAAGCATTCCTTGTAAGGCTAAACCCGCACCTAGAGAGGCAGCACCTATAGCCGCTACAAAGGGGGTAACACTGATGCCTATTTTGCCAAGCGCTATCACTACAACCATCACAATAAGCAATACTTTTACCACGTTACTGACAAAGCTGGTAAGCGTGATATCGATATTGTGACGAGCCATCAATTTAGCGACTAAATTTGAGAGTTTTTTAGCAACCCACAAACCTAGTATAAGAATAAAAACGGCACCCACAATTTGCATGCTGTAGGTAACTAAATACTCAGTGAGCATGGTGTAGTATTTTTCAAATTGTTCTATTTCAGAACTGATCATAGTGGGCTCTTTATATCGCGTAATTATTTTTTGCTAACTATAGCAAAGTGTTGACTAAAAAAGGATATAGCACGGGGACTATTATGGCGGTTAATAATGCGCTTAAAGCCATAGCAACCGAGGAAAACGCGCCTATTTTTGGGTGCTCGTCCAGTGCTGCTGCGGTGCCTATAGCATGGCACGCAGTTCCCATTGCTATTCCTTGAGCTTGCTGGTTATTAACACCTACCCACTTAATGAGCATTAACCCAAAGAGTGCACCTAGTAAGCCAATAAATATAACTAATGCTGCGGCAAGAGAGCTAATCCCCCCTAAAGACTCAGTAACTATTAACGAAATAGGCGTAGTTACACTTAATGCAGCTACGGAGGCGCTTAAATTGGCGGGTACATCAAATAAAATACTTAAAATAAAAGCCACCACAGTGGCGTTAATAATACCTAAGCTACAGGTGCTTACTATTAACAGTAGATTTTTTCTTACATGTATAAATTGCTGATACAAAGGTAAGGCCAGTGCCACTATAGCAGGCTCTAATAGCCAACTAAGTAGTTGGCTATGCGTGGAAAAATCAGCATAAGGTAATTTTAAATTAACAAGTACTAAGGCAATAATCGCAATACTTAAAAACACTGGGTTGGTGAGCGACTTTACTATGCTGTGCTGCCAGTGTTTATTAAACGCTCTTAATAATAAAAACAGCAAAATAATAGCGGGAGTTGTTAAGTACCATAGCGTAAGGTGCAGCTCAGTCATTGTTATTTTTACCTTTAACATAGCCAACAACGCTGCTTACCAGTAAAAGCGTACTGGCAGGGACTAGCAAAATAACCAAAACCAAATAGGGCCAATGCAGCTTAATAAGTGCAATGTGCTCGATAAATCCTACCCCCGCGGGTATAAAAAATATTGGCATAATATTTAAAATAGGGGAGGCCGAGGGTTTAATATGGTGCTCTTTCACTACACCTAACAGTAATAAACTCAGTAAAATAACCATGCCAAGGAGCGGTGCAGGGAAGCTGCCACCAATTAAGTGCATTATTAATTTAGCACACCCTAAGCACAGTAAAATAATTGCATTGCTAAGCAAGTACTTCATGATAATGGCTCATTAATATAGAAAGAAATTAACGTTAGCAAATACGCACTATTATTGAATGCTAATTTAGTCTTACCAGCGCTTTGAATTTGCATAGCTTATATCTGTTTTCCCTTTTGCTTTGGCAATTGCTTTTTTAGTATTAGGATTGAGTAACAAGCGAATTTGGCTAAACGTTTCTTTAGCTAAAATTTGTCGTTGGTTTGTTGTGTAGCTTTGTTGAGTAACGCGCTTTATCGCTGCCAGTGTATCGGGGGAGCGTTCACGTAATATATTTAACATGCGCTGTGTGGCCTGTTCGGTATTGTCTGTAAGCTCTGTGACTAACCCCAGCTCGTAGGCCGTGTGTGCACTAATAGGATTGGCATGGCTTGCCAGCCACAGCGCTTGGTCGCGCTTTAATAAACCAGCAAGCACTACATTAGCGCCCATATCGGGGCATAGCCCCCAACGCGCTTCCATAATGGCCAGTTTTGCTTGGGTATCAACAACTCTATAGTCGGCGCCCAATGCTATTTGTAGCCCACCCCCTAAACAATTTCCGTTTATTTGCGCAATCACAGGTACGCTTAACGATTGCCAGCCCAGTACCACTTTTTGCGCTAGGTTTTGATTGCCAGGTAGCCATTTTAGCAACAGCCTAACAATGTTTAATGGTGAGGCCATCACTGCAGCCACATCAAGCCCTGAGCAAAAATGCTCACCATCACCTTTTATTACTACGGCGCGAACACTTTTATCTTTTTTTATACGTTTAATAGTGCTGTTTAATTGCATGAACATATCAAAGCTAAGTGCATTTTGTTTTTCTGCGCGGCTTAAAATAACGTTAGCAATGCCTTGTTGTATTTCTAGTTTTATCATTGCGCTCTCCTATTATTATGTGTTTGAGCTTATGATGTACGTTGTACTAAGTAAAGTAACGGTTTGTTTTATAATAAAAAATAAATTGAATTATTTTTAACTTTTTTAGTCAAAGCACTTTGAATCTTATTTAAGCTTAACCGCGCATGAGCTGGTAACAAAAAAGTCATTATTTTTAGCTGTTTTTTCTCAAAACACAGATGAGTTTTGATATTATGTGCGCACTTAAAATGCATTGAGGTTTTACCCATGTCAGGCCCACGTTTATATAGCGAAGAAGAAGTTACCCATCAAGCGTACGATATTTTTTTAGAGCTGGCGCCAAATAATCTTAGCGAACAAGATGTTGAAGACTTTAACGAATACCGAGAAGAGCTTGGGTTTATTGAAGAGGGCGAGCCTGATGAGCAATGGCAAGACTTTGTAGCACTTGAAATAGAGCCGGAGTTATTTGTGCAAGTGCTAGTGGGGTTAGAGTTTGAAAACGAAGATGTGTTATTTGCAAAAATTTTAATTAGCCGTGATAAAGACGCGCCGTTTTGTCATATTTTGTGGAAAGAAACAGAGCACGCTGAGTAAGCAGTTTTGTTTGTATGTGCAAGAGAGTTTACCGTGCATAAGTATTTACTATTCGTGTTTTTAATAATGAGCAGCCGCTGTTGGGCTGTTGATCCATTTGAAGACTTTCATGAATATGGACAACTCTCTGATGAAGAAATTCACGAGCTACATAAAGGCGAAATGCTCTATGGCGATACTGAATTTGGCTTGATTTTAAGTAAGGGTAATACTAACTCTACCAGCTTTAAGTTTAGAGGGAATTTATACCAAGACTTCGAAAATTGGCGTAACCAATTTAAATTAGACACCTTGTATAAACGAGATCAAAACGAAGATACAGGGCAAACCGATGTAACGGCAGACCGTATTTTTGTCTCTGCACAGGGTAACTACAAAGTGGGCGTTAAAAACTCTTCATTTTTTATTTACGGTGACTACGAAGAAGATAAATTTAGCGGCCTAGATTACAAAAGTACGGTGGCTACAGGCTATGGTGCCAGAGTTTACCAAGGTGTAAAAAATAAAGTAGATATTGATATTGGCCCAGGCTTATATCGCTCTGTCGCTGATGATGAATCAGAGGTAAGCGAAGAAGATGAAAACAAAACTGGTTATTTAGTACGTATTGCAATGCAGTGGGAGCGTTTGGTATCAAAGCGCACGCGCTTTAATCAAGATGTGAGTATTGAGCAGTCTTTGTCGGGGTTAAATTCGCGTTTGAAGTCAGAAACCGCTTTGATTAGCCAAGTTATAGGTGCGGTATCGTTAAAGTTTGCCTATATGTATCGTTATAATTCAAAACCTGAAGACGATAACCTTAAATACGACTCAGAATTAAGCGCCACGTTGGTGTACAGTTTTTAATAATAAAGAGAGTGTTATGTATCAGCATAAACAATATGCGGTGTTTATATTTTTTGTTTTAGCATGGATAGGCGGCTTTGTAGCCTTAGCCTGGAACTTAATGGGCGCCGATGTGCCATTAATGGTATTTGCCGGTGTATTGGTTTTAGTCGGTTTTTTGTTTCATGGCTTAACTGTAAAAGTTGACGAGCAAACAATTAGTTGGGCTTTTGGCCCTGGCGTTGCGGGGCAACGATTAGCACTAGCTGACATAGTAGAGGCTAAAGCGGTGCAAAACTCTTACCGCCATGGTATTGGTATTCGTATTACGCATGATGGGTGGGTGTATTCTGTATCAGGGTTTAGTGCGCTACAGTTAACCTTAAAAGACGGTACTAAGTACCGAGTGGGAACAAACGATCAGCAAGGCTTATTACGTGCGCTTGAGGGTAAAATAACACCCAGTGAAACTCCTTTAGAGGAACCGGCGCCAATAAAAACCGCGACCTACAACAATATGTTATAAAAAAGCGCCTTAGGCTAATGCCGATCAGTTAAGA
>NZ_DJHW01000126.1:0-2919 GCF_002433295.1 Pseudoalteromonas sp. UBA6610
GTAAATAGCCCCTAGGAAGAACCCGTTGGGCAGCGCCTGTTTGGCATTAATGCTACGTTATCGCCCAATTATGGGGAATAACCACACTGCATAGGCTCTGCCTTGCCTAAATACCAAACAGACTGCTGCAAATTTAACCTTAAAAGATCAACAGACCCTAATCACTTATTAATACCGAAGGAGGCTATTATGCTTACTTGGAATGATGTTATAAATTTTGCCAATAATGGCAATCCTACGCCACGCGAAAAGGTTGTAAAAACAGACGCGCAATGGCAGGCAATGCTAAGTGATGAGCAATACTATGTGACACGTAAAAAGGGCACAGAACGCCCTCACAGCTCACAAAGTTGCACATTACTAGAACCGGGTAAATACGCGTGTGTATGCTGCGATAATTTACTTTTTGATGCCGATGAAAAGTTTGATAGCGGCACAGGTTGGCCATCATTCACGCAGCCTGCAACTGTCGATGCAATTGGTTATGTGAACGATTTAAGCCATGGTATGCAGCGCGTTGAAGTGGTGTGTAATGTGTGTGATGCACACTTAGGGCATATTTTTCCTGATGGGCCAGCACCGTCGGGTTTGCGCTATTGTGTAAATGCCGCTGCAATGAAAAAGCTTTAATTATATAGTTAGCTTTCAATCAAGATAAACAGCTATTTCTAGCCGCTAGTTAGCGCTAGGGGGATTGAATATCGAGTTTCATTTCTTTTGCCATATGCAAAATTTTATCTAATCGCTGCGACTGATCTGGCTGCAGTGTAGAGTTACTCAAAAGGGCGTAACACTTTTTAGCAATAACCAAGTTAAAAGTGCCGCCTTTTTGTTTTGTCGAATCAAACAAACACTGTAATAAATTAAGCGCAATGCTTGGGTTACGCGGCATTACTCTAAATGCTTGCGTAAACGCCTCTAACGCCGTATTTAATTGCCCTCTATTAAATTGAGTTACTGCATGGTTGTTAAGCTCTTTAGGGCCCATTTTAATGTCACGACGCTCACTTTGCTGCTGTTGAATGTAACGCAGGTAAGTTGTATCACTCATATTGGGGTGGCGCTCACAATGGCTAATTATTTGGCTAAATAATGTTTGTGCTTTTTGATGAAAACCCAGCTCGTGAAACGCTTTTGCTTTATCAAGCGCCCCATCTACAGAGCGTATTAATGTATCGTCATCGTCGAGTTGCTCTATCAAGCGCTTGGCTTTTTGGTGCTCGTCTTTTAAATAGTGCAAACGCGCATTAAGTACATCAATTTGAGATTGGTTTGCGTTGTTAGGAAACTGCTTTTTTAAATCATTTATGTATTTATTAGTTTGACGCGAAATACGTTGTATTTGGTCTGTTTGATCTGTGGTTAAAGCAAAGTCTATACCGGCACGGGCAGCATTGAGATAGATGTCGGGGCTGTCATGAATAGAATGACGCGCATAGCTGGCTATGTCTTTTTGGGTTAAATAGCTTTTTTCGTAATCGTGGTTTATTAACGAAACATTGCTTAACGACTTTTGTCTTTGGATGTTACGTGGCGCAATATTGACTGCTTGGCTTAAAAAATCTTGCGCCAATTCAAATTGGTTTAGTTTTATTTCTAATCGGCCGAGTAAATCCAGTGCAACTAAACGTGTTTCATGGCGTTCAAGCATGGTTTTTAACATGCGCTGAGCAAGAATATGCTCATTATTAGCAATCAGCGCTTCTACTAAACCAACTTTGGCCCAGGCAAATTTTTGTATGTCTAGCACCGAGGTAAAAAAGTCTTTAGCTTCTTCACTGCGGTTTAGCCTAAGCAATGCATCTCCTTTTAAGCGAAGGAGGATAGGGCTGTATATATTGTTTTTTTTATTTAAAGTGGCATCGATTACTTTTATTGCTTTAGAGTCGTTGCCATCATCTACTAAGGTATAAATGCTCTGTAGCTCATTTTTACGTTTTAGAATACGCTCAATCCGCGTTTTTAACTCTTGTACCGTAAATGGCTTTACCAAAAAGTCGTCGGGTTGAAGCTCTAAAACGCTATGCACTAGCGCACCGCTGGTTTCTGCAGAAATAAAAATAAACGCAGTGGAGTTTTTTATCAGTTGCTTAACACGGAGTTCTTCGTAGAGTTGGTAGCCGTCTTGGTGTTTGCTTAAATTAAACGAACATACAATTAAATCAAATTGCTCAGCCAAACATTGCTCTTTTGCTGCAATTGCATGATCGGCAAAGTGCAACTGCCGAAAGCCAAGCCTTTCTAGCGACTGTTTCATATAGCTTTGAGCGAGGGGCTGCTCTTCCACTATCAGTATTTTGGCTTTGGCGTAGATCTTAGTTGGCATTGGCTTACATGTTGTTTAATTTATCACAGACTATAATCAACAGTTTAGCTGCTTACAAGGGAATTTAACTATTAGCCGAGGTTATTAGAAGATTAAGTTATTTTCATACGTTTAGATGGCTTCATATTATCCTTGCCTTAGCGATTTAAAATCAATGTTTAATTAATAGGTAAAAAGCAGCTCTAAATAATAGTTAAAATAATCTAGGTTTTTGTGGAGTGTTTGTACGTGGCGGGTGATATTGGACTTGAACCAGTGGCACTCGCCTTTATTTGTAAAGGGCGGCGATGCTCTCTTTTTCTTACAACTGGATTAATTACCCAAATAGGATTTTTATAATAATTATTCAGAAGAGTTTTGATGCTTTAGAAGTGTTTATATGTGGTAGGTGATTACTTGGCTTGAACCAGTGACTCTCGCCATTATTTGTAAAGGGCGGCGATGGTCTCTTTTTCTTATAACTGAGTTAATTACCTTTATATAATTTTATAGCGTATAGATTAATCGTTTTTCAAAAGACAAATCAAGAGTGATATTTATGGAAGTTTTTAACTTAGGTATTTTGAAGTGTTTATATGTGGTGGGTGATACTG
>NZ_DJHW01000126.1:3292-3465 GCF_002433295.1 Pseudoalteromonas sp. UBA6610
ACTGAGCTAATCACCCACATATAATAGGTATGACTTTATCAATTTAACGTTTTGTATAATTTGGTGGGTGATACTGGACTTGAACCAGTGACCCTCGCCTTGTAAGGGCGATGCTCTCCCAACTGAGCTAATCACCCAAATTATATATTTAATATGCACCATTCTAAGAATGG
>NZ_DJHW01000002.1:0-6963 GCF_002433295.1 Pseudoalteromonas sp. UBA6610
TTTTTACTTAGCCCACTAGGTTACAAACCTCGCGCCGCGATTTAATCGCCCCTAGATTGAACAAATTTCAATCCGCAAAGATCAGCACGCCCTAGCCTAAGCCAAGCGTAATAAACCAATATTGGATGGTTACTTTAACTCACTTTTAGCTTTAGGCTATTAAAAAATTTAAACTCTAGGGGATTAATTTAAAGTGCTACACGTTAGTTGTTTGTAGCAATGATAACGCTAAGCTACCTGATCAGATTCATCGCCTGAACACGGGCACTTTTCGTCATTATGTTTAAGGCATTGTTGGTAATTAAACCAATGAGCCGCAGCAATAAAAGCCGATCCAATTAAAGTAAACGCTTTTTCGGCAACCTCATGCCCTAGCAATACCGCACATATCATAAAGGCTAACCCAATAACGCCGCAGGCCATGTAACGCTTACGCTTATGCTTTTTACAGCCTAAGCTTAATGCCAATAAACTGGTGGGTAATACCGCTGCAAGAATCCATAAATGAAATTGTTCACTATCTATTTGCAGTACAGCAAAGCTTGGCAATAACGCTAAAATAACCGGGGTTGCAAAACAATGTACGGTGCACATTAACGATAATCCAATCGCCATACGATCCATAACACTTTGACTCGACTTCATTATTTCCTCTACTAAATTAGTGCCTCTACTCAAAAGCGTTACTTTTAAAGAGACATTTTAGTAACAACAGTTAATTACTATTGATACATTATAACATTTCTCGCATAATTGATATAGTATAACATCTAACAAGGTAGTCAAATGAAACGTAGATCACAATTAGCTGTGCTCATAGCAGCTTTATTACCTGCAAGTGTGCTTGCATCCACAATAGAGGGCGTTGTTTTAAACAACAAAGGTAAAGTAGTTACCAATGCAACAGTAGAAGTTGAAGGCTCAGACCTTAAAGTAACCACCGATGAAAACGGTAAATTTGTAATAACCGAGCTAAACAATGGCTTAAAAGAGCTTCATGTTGTGGCGCCAGGTTATGCCCACCTTCATCGCGATATAACAATAACAAACGATGAAAACCAGTCGGTTACGTTTAATTTAAAGCGCTCGCCTATTGAAGTTATTGATATTGAAGCAACCCCTATTCATATGTCGGCAATGGAATCTGCATCACCTATTAGTGTTTTATCTGGCGAACAACTAAGACGACAACAAGCTGCAACCCTTGGCGACAGCCTTGAAAAACTTCCAGGCGTTAATACTAACTTTCACGGGAAGGTAGCCAGTACACCAATTATTCGTGGTTTAAGCGGCCCGCGTGTACTTATTACTCAAAATGGCCTTGATGTAAGTGATGTGTCGCGCGTTGGCCCCGACCATTCTGTTGCATCAGAGGCGTCTACCGCACAACAAATTGAAGTATTACGCGGCCCAGCAACACTGTTTTATGGTAGCGGAGCGATTGGTGGTGTAGTAAATGTGGTAGATAGCCGCGTACCAACCGACAGCACAACACGCGGCGAGTGGAACGTAGAACATAACTCAGTAGATAACCAAAAAGTAGCCTCGTTTAATGCCACCACAGGCACAGACTCGGTAGCTTTTTATGCCGACGCGTTTTGGCGTGAAGCCGATGACTACGAAGTGCCTGTAGCCGCAGATATAGATAGCGATAATGAAGAGCATAGTGGCGATTACAAAGTTGAAAACAGTAATGAAGAGTCTGATGGTTTTACTGTTGGCGCTAGCTATTTAATGGATAACGGCTTTATTGGCTTAGCAGTAGAGCAATTTAATCGTCAATACGGCATTCCAGGCCATACTCACGGCGAGGAAGAAGAGGAAGAACACAACGACGAAGAAGAAAGCGTATTTGCTGATTTAGAGCAAACAAAAGTGCAATTATTAGGTGAGTATAACCTAGATAATAAATGGCTAAACAAAGTAAACCTTCGCGTTGGCCACACCGACTACGAACACGCTGAAATTGAAGGTGGCGCTGTAGGCACCACATTTAAAAACGAAACAAACGAATTACGCATAGACCTACTACATAACCAATTTAGCGAGTGGAATGGCGGCATTAGCTTTCATTACAAACAAAGCGATGTTGAAGCACAAGGTGAAGAGGCCTTTACCCCTCCATCAGAAACCGAAAGCTTTGCTGTAGCGTTAATGGAAGAAAGGCACTTTGGTGATTTTTTAGTGCAGTTAGGTGGGCGTATTGAGCGTGTAACCATTGAAGCAGGCGACGTGTTACTGCCAAATATTGACGCTCATGCACACGATGAGGCGCAAGAAGCCGACGAGCATGATCACGACCACGAAGAAAGCGCAGAAACCACTCGTGTATTTGACGTAGAGCACGAATTTACGCCAATCAGTTTATCTGCAGGCGTAGTGTGGGATTTTACACCTAACTATAATTTAGGACTTTCTGTATCGCGCTCTGAACGTGCGCCTTCTGCCTCTGAATTGTTATCGTTTGGGCCACACATTGGTACTGGCACTTACGAAGTAGGTGCACTATTTGATTTAGATGAAGACGGCCATTTAGGTTTATCTGATCAAACAATTGACCTAGAAACAGCCAATAATATCGATTTAACATTACGTAAAACCCAAGGTGATGTTGGCTTTATTTTAAATGCCTTTTACAACCAAGTAGATAATTACTATTACCAAATAGACACTGGTTTATTCGCCGAAAGTGGCCACGACCATGGCGATGAAGAAGAAGGGGCGGACGAACACGACCATTCATCAGAACTGCCGGTTTATTTATTTAAAACAGACGACGTAATTTTACACGGGTTTGAAGCGCAAATTGCGTGGCAGTTAACCGATGAATTTAAAGTAGATTTATTCTCAGATTACGTTCGTGCACGCCTAAAAGACGGCGGCGATTTACCCCGTACTCCACCACTTCGTTTTGGTAGCGAGTTAAGCTATCAAACAGATAAACTCAGTGCGCATATTCACGTTACTCGCTATCAAAAGCAAGACCACACAGCCCCACAAGAAACAGCAACTGACGGCTACACATTGGTTGATGCAAGCATCTCTTACGACCTTTCAGTATTAAACCAAGATATGTCTGTGTACCTGCGAGGCACCAACTTAACAGATACAGAAGCACGCGTGCACAGCTCGTTTGTAAAAGATATAGCACCACGTCCAGGACGTAGCTTTGCGCTAGGCATTCGCGGTTATTTTTAAGCATTAAAAAATTATAATTAAAGGAAATAAACATGAAAAAACTATACAAATTAAAGCTTATTGCACTGGCTATTAGCACTACATTTATTACAGCCTGTGGCGATGCCCAGACCAATATTGTAGAAAAAGACCCTATTGTTGTAGAAGACGAGCACGATCATGACGATGATGATCACGACCATGATGATGGCTACACAATTGATTCATTGGGCAGATTAGCTGTGCTTGCAGGCGATAGCAACGAAGCCAGCTTTTATGACCTAGATGACAACGCTTTACTTGAAACATTTACCCTGACGAACGATTCAAACACGCTATCGTCATCACCTGATTTTCGTTATGCCGTTATTGCAAGCCGCGCACAAGATTACTTAGGCTTTATTGATGGTGGTTTATGGCGTGAAGACCATGGCGAGCATTTACACGACTACGAGCAAAGCCCAGCAGCTAGCAGTTATGAGCTAACAAGTGGCAGCCGACCTACTCACCTTGTAAAACACGATGGCCAATTAGCTGTTTTTTATGATGGTGATGCAGACTCAGGCACGGTTGCCTCTGTTGAAGTATTAACAGATAACGACATAACCAGCGCAACAGCAACGCTACCGGGTATTAACTACGATATTAATATGCACGGTGTAGCAGAGCCACGCGGTGAGCATTTATTATCAACACTTCGCCGTGATGACAGCGAAAGCACATCGGTTGCTAAAGTACTGCCAGACCAAGTAGGTGTTTATCATTTTCATGATGGTGAATATGAGCTAGAACAAACCTTAGACCTTACGTGCCCTGATTTACACGGTGCTGCACAAAACCACGACTACGTGGCATTTGGTTGTAGCGATGGTGTGTTATTAGCCCACCAGCACGATGATGAATACGAAGCTGAAAAAATAGCGAACATTGCAGCCGTTGGCGATTTACGCATTGGTAGTATTTATGGCCACGAAGATAGCGAGACCTTTATTGGCGTAGCATCTGGCCATGGTGGCGGCGAAGCCGTAATTGTAACTATTAACCCAGCAACAGCACAAATGGAAGAACTAGAATGGCAACTAGCCGATGGCGCAAGTGCTGTGTCGTATTCTTTTTCTGCCCATGGCGAGCACTTTTTAATATTAGACAGCTTAGGCTTTTTAAATGTATTTAGTGCACACGACCATGATGGCGAAATGCATTGGGAGCTTGAAGGCCAAGTTGATATTACCGAGCAAGATGTATCAACCATGCCAGAGGGCATGAGCTTTAGCATGACAGTGGCGCAAAATGGTCAGTTTGCTTATGTAGCCGACCCTATTGCTCAGCACGTTGTGCAAGTACACCTTGAAGACTTAGAAATTGAAAGTGAGGTTGAGCTTACTTTTGCTCCTAGTGCAATTACTTGGCTTGGTATTGCGCAAGAGGAAGAAGAAGACGACCACGACCACTAATTTCACTCTTTAAAAAGAGTACTCCCTTGAAGGTTGGCGTTTTAATGCCAACCTTTTTTTATTCACATTTTGTAACAGACCTTTTATCGCAAGTGCATCGCTATTTATAACCTTATTGTTATGATGTAACAGCTATTAATATAGGATGTAATCCCATGAAAAAATTAACAACATTGGCGCTTGCCTTGGCTGCGGTTATTGCACCGAGCGTATCGGCCTATGAAACTAAAGACACTCGCTTACTACGCTTTCCTGATATTCATAACCAAAACGTGACCTTTGTTTACAGCGGCGATATTTATATTGCTAATACACAAACCGGCGAAAGCAAACGTTTAACCGACCACATTGGTTTTGAAACATTTCCTAAGTTTTCTCCTGATGGTAAGCGTATTGCGTTTTCGGCTGAGTATAACGGCAGCCGCCAAGTTTATGTAATTAACAGCGATGGTTCAGGCCTAAAGCAGCTTACATACTACAACGATGTTGGCCAAATGCCGCCGCGTGGTGGTTTTGATTACCGCGTTTTAGATTGGACCGCCGATGGTAAAAATGTGGTGTTTAGAGCAAACCGCACACCATGGGGTAAACGTATGGGTCGCCCTTATATGGTCCCTGCCGACGGTGGCCTTGAGCAACCTTTAGCTATTCCAGAAACAGGCGGTGGTATGCTCTCACCTGATGGTAGCAAGTATGTTTACACACCCATTGACCGTGAGTTTCGTACCTGGAAACGCACCCGTGGCGGCCGTGCGCAAGACGTATGGATTTACGATTTAGAAAATAACACTTCAGAGCAACTTACCACTAACCGTGCAACCGACCAGCAACCTACCTGGGTTGGCGACAATATTTATTTTGTATCTGATCGTGATTACACACTAAACCTTTACCAATATCGCAAAGGCAGTGAGCCTAAAAAGCTCACTAATTATAAAAACTTTGACGTACTTTGGCCCTCAGCAGGCCCTAATGCGATTGTGTTCGAAAACGGCGGTTACTTATATCGCTTTGACGCAAAAACACAAAAAAGCACTAAGCTGAGCATTAACATTGCAGGTGTGCGCCAATACGCTATGCCTTACAGCAAAAATGTAAGCGACTTTATTGATTCTATGTCGATTTCTCACGATGGCAAACGTGCTGTATTTACAGCCCGTGGCGAGCTATTTAGTGTACCTGTTAAACAAGGCCCTACGCGTAACTTATCGTACACAGATAAGAGCCGTGAAATAGACGCAAGTTGGTCGCCAAATGGGCGTTACATTGCTTACATGAGCGATGAAAGCGGCGAGTACGAAATTTACTTAAAAGATCGCAGTAAAAATAATGCCATTAAACAACTCACTAGTAATGGCACTATTTGGCGCTTTACGCCTATTTGGTCACCCGATAGCACTAAGCTGTTGTTTGCAGATAAAAACCACACACTTTGGTGGTTAGATGCAAAATCGGGCAAGCAACACAAAATTGATACCGGCATTTACGACGAAGACGGCATTACTCAGTATACGTGGTCGCCTAACAGCCAAGACATTGTGTATGTTAAAAATAACGAAAACCGTTATGCCTCACTGTGGCACTACAACCTTAAAAAAGAAAAGGTAACGCGCCTAACAGACGAAATGAGTAACGAGCAAAACCCAACTTTTTCGCCAGATGGCCAATACCTTTACTTTAGCTCTGAGCGCGACTTTAACCTTGCGTTTAGCAGCTACGAATTTGACTACATGTTTAACCGCGCCACCCGTATTTATGCGGCTGCAGTAAACGACAGTGTTAAACCGCTTATTGCCTTACAAAGTGACGAAACCACGATTGTAAAAGATAAAGAAGACGAAAAAGAAGACGACAAAAAAGTTAAAAACGCACTGCAAAGCAACGACTTTATGCAACGTGTTACCGCACTTAACGCGCCTGCGGGCGATTACCGTGGCTTAACCGCAGTAAAAGACGGCGTACTAACACTTGCCAATGGCGGATTACAACTTATAGGCACCGAACACGATAGCGAGCTAGAAACCGTCGCTAAAGGCGTTAGCAATTACACTATATCGAGCAATAGCGAGCACCTGCTTGTACATACAAGCGGCGGTTACAGCTTAATTGAGCCTAAACCAAAGCAAGACCTAGACGCCAACAAGCTCGATTTAAGCAAAATGATGCTTAAAATTAACCCGCAAGCTGAGTGGCAACAAATGTACGTAGAAGGCTGGCGCACACTGCGTGACTGGTTCTACGACGAAAACCATCACGGTCAAGATTGGGATGCTATTTTAGCTAAATACCAGCCTATGGCTGATGCCATTAGCCATCGTAGCGACCTTGATTA
>NZ_DJHW01000031.1:0-16856 GCF_002433295.1 Pseudoalteromonas sp. UBA6610
TCAACGAGTAACACATTATCAGCGTGAACTTTTTTCTGGATAAGCTTACAGACATTATCTAGGATAACCGAGGCTTGGCCTTCATTTCGTGTCATTGTATGTTCCTTAATCTATTACTGCTTTTAGTTAAGCAGAATATTTGTACAGCCATTTATTAGCGTGGAGTCAGTTAAATTCTAACCCTTTTAGCGCTAATAAACAGCCTTTTCGATGAAAACATTTTAAGCATTTCAGCTATTTGGTCATCTATTCACAAAATATAGATATAAATGACCATTA
This sequence comes from Pseudoalteromonas sp. UBA6610, assembly GCF_002433295.1. Taxonomy (NCBI): domain Bacteria; kingdom Pseudomonadati; phylum Pseudomonadota; class Gammaproteobacteria; order Alteromonadales; family Pseudoalteromonadaceae; genus Pseudoalteromonas; species Pseudoalteromonas sp. UBA6610. Next base: position 280 of record NZ_DJHW01000031.1, read on the forward strand.
CAGGTCATTTAGGAGCACAATTATTCACTTTATTTTTTCTGGTCGGTCCACAGCAGACTACCAATTGCGGGTAATAGCAGTACCGCACCTAACATATTTACTAAAAACATGAAGGTAAGCAGTATTCCCATATCTACTTGAAACTTAAGATCAGAGAATATCCACGTACTCACACCTATCGCAAGGGTAATACCGGTAAACAATACAGCACTGCCACGCTCAACAAGGGCATTACGGTACGCCACGCTCAGCGGTACGTTTTGCTTAAGTTGGCCCATCATTGAAGAAAGTATATAAATACCGTAATCCACACCAATACCTACACCTAAGGCTATAACAGGTAAAGTAGATACCGTTAAGCCAATTTCTAATTGCACCATAAGTGCTTGTGCAAGAGTTGATACAATATACAGAGGTAATACCACTGCGATTGTCGCTTTTACGCTCTTAAAGCTTAACAAACACAAAATAATAACTGCGCCGTAAACGTATAGCATCATCGGAATTTGCGCCGCAGACACAGACTCGTTTGTTGCCGCCATCACCCCTACAGGCCCAGACGCTAACTTAAAGGCTAACTTGTCTGTGCCTTCTTCTTGTGCAAATTGCTTAACACGTTGAATAACGGTATCGATTGTATTTGCTTTGTGATCATCTAAAAATATAATCACCGGCATGACTGAGCAATCACCATTGAGTAACCCTGTGCTTGTTTCTACACGGGCTGTTGATTGCACTAAGCTGGCTGAATTACGCGGTAAGCTTTGCCATTTTAAGTTACCTTCGTTGTAACCTGCGTTAACCGACTGCGCCACAGAGCTTAAACTAACCGCCGATTGTACGCCTGGCACGTTTTCTACCTTGTACTGAAAACGGCTAATGCGCGCCATCACATCGTGCTCTGTACAGGCCGCTGGGTAAGCCTCAACAATCACTTTTAAAATATCCGACGAAATGGTGTATTTGTCCGATATTAAAAAAGTATCTTGATTGTAGCGAGCATCTTGATGCAGCGAAGGCGCACCTGCATGTAAATCACCAATTCGCATTTTATCTGCTTGCCAGTAACCTAATGCAAATAACACCAGCGTAAAACCAATAATCATTTTTGCGGTTTTAGGGTCTGTGGCTTTTACTAATAAATCGCGTATCGCATCTAGCATATTTGGCTTTTGCGCATCGCCTGATTGAATATGCACAGTGTTGGCAAAATTCATATACGAGGCCCACACAGGCAATAAAATTAAATTAGTAAATATAATAACCGCAACACCTAAACTTGCTGTGATCGCAAGTTCACGAATAATACCTATATCAATAGTCAGCAGGGTTAAAAAGCCCACCGTGTCTGAAAGCAGCGCAATACCACCAGGTACAAGTAATGCTCTAAAGCTTGATTGACAACAAATGCGGGTACTTTTGCCCTCACCTACTTTTTTACCAATGGCGTTGATCATCTGCACGCCGTGGCTTACACCAATCGCAAATACTAAAAACGGCACCAATATAGACATAGGGTCGAGTCCAAAACCTAAACTATACAATAAACCCATTTGCCAGATTACGGCAATAATTGAACACGCTATAGGTAAAATGGTGAGCTTTAAACTGCCACAAAATAGCCATACCATAATAAAGGTAAAACCAATGGCAATAGCAAAAAATAGCACAACGCCTTTTGCCCCTTGAGCAATATCGCCGGCCATTTTGGCAAATCCAATAATATGAATACTGACTTTATCTGTACTTAAAGGCTCTCTTACTTGCGTTTCTAACTTATCTGCAAATGCGAGTGTATCAAGCTTTTGCTGAGTTTGCGGGTCGGTTTCGAGTAGCTGCGCGGTCACCATGGCACATGAGTAATCGCTGGCAATCATTCGCCCTACTACTTTTGCTTTTTCAATGTTTTCTTTAACTACCGCTAAACCCTTTTGGTCAGCTTTAAAGTTTGCAGGAATAATTGGGCCGCCAGCAAAACCATCTTCAACCACTTCGACAAAGCGCGCACTGGGCGCAAAAATAGAGTTAACTAATGGGCGGTTTACACCAGGAATAAAATACAGTTGATCGTGTACTGCTTTTAATTGGGTGAAAAATTCGGGGTTAAAAATGTTGCCACTGTCATCACACACCGAAATTAAAATGCTATTTGCGCCACCAAATTGTTTTTCGTGTTTGGTGTACACTTTCATGTATTCATGATTTAGCGGAATATTTTTGTTAAACGAGGCGTCTAGTTCAATGTGAGTGGCTTTATAGCCTAAAAAACATGTGATTAGCGCAAAAGCGATCAACATGATAGTACGGTGTCTAAACACCGCCTTTTCTAAAAAATCTAAAAACGTATGCATTAAGGGTTTAACTCCTTCACTTTAATGCCATCTTCTGTTGCCATGACTAATTTATTATTAATTATTACGCCATCAAGAATAGCTTTACCATCGGGGCGTTGTTCATGTGTAAGTAAGCCGTCTTTTAAATGAAAGATCACACCACTATTTGCCAGCAGTAACCAATGCTCATTATTATAATTTATAATGTTATTAACCGTGGCCGTTTTAACATTTTCAAAATGCTGCCATTGTTGTTCATTTTTATTTTTAGCAAATACATTTCCTCTGAGCCCTGCCACAATCTCTTGCTGCGGATCTGATGCTACCGCAAAAAAAGAACCTGGGTAAATTTCATCAAGGCGTTGCCATGTTTGACCATTATCACTGCTTTTGGCCATTAACCCCATTTCACCGACTAACATCAAACCACTGTCTGTTTTTTCAATACGGTTAAAATGAGGCAGTATAGATGTTGTTTCGGCCTCGTAGCCTTGAGGATCATTTTCTTTTAAATCATTCAAATACTCTCTGTCTTCACTAAACAGTAAAGAGTCTAAAAAGCGTTTATGCCAGTGCTTGCCGCCGTCACTGGTTTGATAAAACATGCCATAAGCGCCCACAGCAAAACCATTTGACTCATCTTCAAAGTAAATATCTAAACACGGCTTATCAAGCTCTGGCTTTGCTTGTTGTAATTGCCAATTTAAACCACCATCGGTGGTATTAATTATGGTGGCATCGTGCCCGCACGCCCACCCGTGGGTGTCATTAGAAAAATCGACAGCCGTTAACAATACCTGTGTAGGGACGCTTTGCGCTTGCTGCCATTGCTCAGCGTTTTTGCTTGTTATTACCGTACCGTGCTTACCTACAGCCACTAAAGCAGCACCTGTATTGGTAATATCAGTTAGTAGGGTTTTATTTGCGTTAATTGCGCTAATAGCATACTGAGGTGCATCTTGTGCAATACTCGCACCGCTTATGATCAGGCTGGCATATACCAAATACTTCATAAATTTTAATCGCCTTGAACTGAAGAATTGTTTGTCTGTTTGCTGAGGAAAATCCTGCGTGTCGTATAGACAAACGCGATGAGAAAGAAAAAAGCAGCTAACGGGCTGTTAGCTGCATATTACGTTGTTATCTACCTTCACGGCGTAATGCGCTTGAAGTAAATTCGTTATCGTTAAACGACTCTGAAAAGTCGTACATTTTTTCTTGATTATCTAAACCAATAGCTAAGTAACGGCGCGAATTTAAATCATGATACACTTCTAAGGTACTCCACTGCGTAGGTACTTCGTAGTAGTTTAAGCCATATGCCATTGCTACACGATAAAGCTGGTCGCGATTATCATAAATATCGGTCACTTGTACTTGCCAGCTATCTTCATCAATATAAAACACGCGTTTTTTATAAATATGGCGTGTATCATCTTTTAAGTTAGCTTCAACCACCCATACACGGTGCTTTTCATAACGCGTATGCTCTGGATTAATGTGGCCTGGTTTTAAAATATCGTCGTACTCTAGTTTATCACTGTGTAACTTGTAGCTATTGTACGGAATATATAGCTCTTGCTTACCTTTTAACGTCCAGTTGTAACGGTTAGGTGAGCCATTAAACATATCAAAATCATCGGTAGTACGTAAGCTATCTGCGGCTGTACCTGGTGCGTCATATGCAACATTTGGTGCACGACGAACACGACGCTGACCCGAGTTATATGTCCACGCTTGGCGAGGCGTTAAAATTTGATCCATGGTTTCGTGTACAAGTAGCGCTGTACCGGCAAGGCGTGCTGGCTCTGTCACCTTTTGCTTAAATTTAAACAAAATGTTTGAGTCTTGAAGCTCTGCAGGGGTCGCTTTAGGATCTGAATATTTAACCAATAGTTGTTCATCAAAGCCTACATAGTTATACGAACCCGATGCGGTGGGTGCAGCTTGTCCACCAAAACGCTCTATTGATTGTCCACGATAGCGTAATAAGTGATTCCAGATAGCTTCTAAGCCAGATTTAGGAATAGGAAATGGAATACCAATTGCGGTATTTTTTATTCCGTTGCCACCTTCAATAAGCTCAGCCGTTGCAGCAAACTCTTTTGTTGCATCGTATACAAACTGTGGGTAAGACGCAGAGCGGCGCGTTTCATAAACAGGCATTTTAAACGTATCTGGGTATGCTTCAAACAAAGCAATTTGACCAGGGCTTAAGTTAGCTTTGTACTTATCAAGGTTTGTTTTATCAATGGTAAACAATACTTTGTCCGCAGAATACGGGTCTAAATGGTGCATCCCTGGTTCATAACCTTCAGGTGCAGATATTATACCGCCATTCCACGCTGGAATTGACCCATCAGCATTGGCTGCTTTTTCTGCGCCAAATGGCGTTAAGTCTTGTCCTAAACGTGCAACTTCTTCAGCGCTCATTTTTGCCATTGCCGCTGAACTTAAAAACATGCTACACAAAGCGGTAGCGATGAGGGTAGGTTTTTTAATCATACTAATATTACCCCTAAATTGAATATTTTAAATTGAAAGAAACGTAGTCACGATCTGAGAAAGTATTGATATCGCCACCACCCCAAAATGAGTTGTAGCTCACATCAAGTGACCATGCATTTTGGTAATTAAAGTTCATTGTTACACCCAACGATTTACGGTCTTCAATAAACAAGAACATAGGATCAGGTGTGTTACCGTTTACATCATGAGAAAATACAAATCGTGGAGAGAAGTTAATACCATTGTAAAGGTTAAAGTAATCACCTTTAGCAATTAGGCGATAACCCCAAGATGAGGCAGTTGCAAACGACTTTTCTTCTGGGCCATTAGAAAGGCCTAGTTGTAATGTTGTGTAGTCAGTAGTGCCTGGGCCTGTGATCACACCGCTGCGACCTGTACCCGACACATTTAAACGCATTTCGTCGTAATCAGGCATATCATGAATTTTCACAGCACCTACTTCACCTACTACAGCCCAGCTATCAGCACCTAATGACGGGCCAAATAAATGTGTTGCAGTAAACTGAATTTGTGATGTGTCGCGTTCAATATAACCTTGTGCAACTTCACCTGCCGCTACAGAGCTAATCGCATCACCAAAACTCATTTGCGAAATACCCGCAAAATCTGGGCGAATACCGGCAAGCGCCAATTGTTCAGGCATGGCGGTATAAAGTAGCTCTACATCGTCTATTTGTAATGGTTCGTCTTTACGAAATGCAAACTCACCAGCAAACGCGGTTTCGCCAATTGTGGTGTTAAAGCTTAAACCGTAAAGTTTAATATCTTCTGGGTAATCATTTTCTGCTTTTGAAAACGCAACTAAATCTGCCACGTTGTCATCTGTAATTTCTGTTGTTGCAATCATCGCTAAATCTTGTGCGATGGCAGCTTGCGAAAAGTTAGATACACGACCAGAAATTAGCGGACGTCGACTATGGTAGTTAACGTGATATAACGCCACTTCTGTGTCGTTCCACTCTGGTAAAAATACACCTAAACGTAAACCATATTGGCCGCCGTCATCTGGCTCTGTTTTACCGTTATCGCCTTTCCCCTTAAGCGCAACTTTAGTTGGGTGAGCTAAATACATGTTTGCAAGCAGGGCTTGACCTTCAGCACTTGTTGGGTCAATACCCTGTGCAGCGGCTATCTGAGCAAAGTTAGTATAAAGGTTATTAAGGCTGTCGGTTAAAAAGGCCATATCAATGTCAGGGTTAGAAGTAAAACCTAACTGTACATTTTGCTGATAGCCGTTTTCTGCTGCAAAGTCATTGGTAGAAAAATAAGTACCCGCAGCCGGTAGGCGTGTTTCATGCCATTGGTACTGATAAAAACCTTCTAAAGTAATATTTTCAGTGATCCCTAATGACGCCCAAAGCATACCTACAGGAATAAATGCTTCTTTAAGCTCAGCACCTGGCGCTTTTAAGCGGTCAATATCGACCGGGTTTACGTTAATACCATGAGAGATAAGTGTACTCTCACCCCAGTTAACTACTTGTTGACCAAGGCGAATTGACAGCGGGTTATTGCCATCGTTTAAGTCAAAATTTGCCCAAACGTAGGCATCTAATAAACGAATGTCGGCACAGCTTTGCTCTTTTGTGTCGTCATCATCACATGGATCTACGCCTTGTCCTGAGGTTGGGTTAACGTAGGCTCTATCACCATCCATTAACTCAAAATCGTAAAAGTACATAAAACGTGTGAATAAGCCGTAGTTATCTTTACTAATTGAAAGGTCGTGTGTTCCTTTCAATAATTTTGAAAACGAATCACCGCTATCAAAATTAAGATTACCTGCATCGCCATTATTAGAGTAAGACCCTGGTTGAGCCCAAACATCTTGAGAAGAATAAATTGTATTTAATGAAGGATTATACCCAGTCCAATCAAATGCAGGATTATTGCTTTTACCAATAATGTCGAAATCTCTGTCTTCAACACGGACGCTTTGACCATAGGAAAAAGTTGAGTCGAAGGTGACATCAAAGCCCCCTACCTCAAAATTTGCTGCATTCGCTGCTGCAGATAAACCTAAGCTTGCGGCTGCTAAACCTATAGCTATTTTGTTTTTAACAAAAAGCGATCTTCTTATCATTGTGTATCCCCCCTGTCGTGGGTAATTATGTGTGATCAAGTTATTGTTTTTAGTGTAATCTTAACGATAGAAGCGATTATAAAAAATTACAAATGGTCGCGTTCAATCAATTATTATATTTTTTGAGCTGACGTTTACGTATTGGTAAGACGTCATACCAGATAATTTATACACGTAAATTAACAATAGAACAAATTGAAATTAACAAAAAGATAATATTTTTATGTATCTATAACATAAAAACAGCAGGTTAGGCGATACGTTCGAGGCGAATAAATTTATTCTCGGGGGTAAGTAAAAGTCTAAAACGCCCTCTTATTCCTATAGATGAAATGTAAGGGCGTAAGTGCGAGGCGGCAAAACGTATTGTTTTACCGTTATCCTCAACCACTTGTACTGAGCTAAAACGACCATGGTAGTAGTCCATGCATTTGTTATAGCTCAGGTGTAAAGAGAAGTAATACTCAATCATTTAATTAAGCGCTTTTTCAACCTTTTCAAATAAATCAGCACTTAATCCTTCAAGGTTTGCTAAGCGTTGCAACTGTGCTTTCATTGCTTGAGCACGGGTTGTGTCAAAGCGTTTCCACGACATGAAAGGCGTTAACATTCTAGAGGCATTTTGCGGATTAATCGCGTTTAGCTTAATAAGTAAATCACCTAATAATGCGTAACCTTCACCATCTTTTCGGTGAAATTGTGCGGTATTAAAATGACTAAAGCTGCCCACTAATGCCCGTACACGATTTGGATTTGAAAAATCAAAGCTAGGATGCGCGTACAACGCTTTTATATTCTCAATAGCATCATCACCAGATTGCATAGCCTGCAGCGCAAACCATTTATCCATAACTAAAACATCATGACGCCACTGGCTATCAAAATGATCTAACAACGTTGTTCTTAATGGGTGTGATGCTTTTACTACCGCACTTAATGAAGCTAAAACATTGGTCATATTCGGTGAATCTGCCGATTTTTTAATAAAGCGGTCAACTTGCTCAGAAGGTATTTTAGCTAAGTAATGTAGACAAACACCTTTAAGCGCTCTTATAGCCACTGCATCTGCATTTATACTGCCATCATCTACTAACGAGCTGTAACAATGTAAAAGCTCATCAGATAATTGCTCGGCAATCTGTTGCTCAAACAACCTTGTGATTGTAATGATTTCGTCAACAGGAATTATGTCAAACTCAGCGGCAAACGTGTCAAAGCTTGGCAGTTTTATAAGCTCTGCTACCAGTGCTAAATCGCCACTTTGTGCGCTTATTAACACACGTAGTGCATTAATAACGTTTTCACTTAGTGTTGCGTGTTCAGGTGCTTTGACTGCTTGCTTAACCGCATTAATAAATAACTGCTGCTGCGCATCCCAACGCGAAAAATCGCTGCGCGCATAACGCATAATATGCAGTAAATCAGGTTCTGAATTTTGCTGGCTTAAAATACAGGGCGCTGAAAAATCTTCAAGTAGTACAGCCACTGGGCGAGCAGGTATTTGATCAAAGTAAAACGTTTGCGTTGGCGCAGTTACGTTAAGCACGTGGTCGCGTTTTTCACCTTGATAAGTAAGTGCAATACTTTGCCCTTTTTCATCTAATAATTCGATGGCAAATGGAATGTGAAGGCTCTTATTATCTGGCTGATTTAGCGGAGCTGATTGCTCAATTGTTAAAGTATAAAGTTGCTTATCGTGATCATATTGCTGTGTTGCATTTAATCGTGGTGTACCTGATTGGCTATACCAACGCTTAAATTGCGTTAAATCTATGCCTGAAGCATCACTCATTGCAGCAACAAAATCATCACAGGTAACCGCTTGACCATCATGGCGTTCAAAGTAAAGCTGCATCCCTTTTTGAAAGTTAACCTCACCTAACAGGGTGTGCATCATTCGGATAACTTCAGCCCCTTTATCGTACACCGTTACGGTATAAAAGTTATTCATTTCGATAACTTTTTCAGGGCGAATTGGGTGCGCCATTGGCCCCGCATCTTCACTAAACTGATGTGTGCGCATTACTTTAACGGCATCAATGCGGTTAAGTGCGCGTGAGCCTAAATCGCTACTAAATTCTTGGTCTCTAAATACTGTGAGCCCTTCTTTTAACGATAGCTGAAACCAATCTCTACAGGTAACACGGTTACCCGTCCAGTTATGAAAATACTCATGACCAACAATCGACTCTATCGTGTGATAATCTTTATCGGTGGCGGTTTCTTGGTTAGCCAATACGCATTTACTATTAAATACATTTAGCCCTTTGTTTTCCATTGCTCCCATATTGAAAAAATCTACGGCAACAATCATGTAAATATCTAAGTCGTATTCTAGGTTAAAGCGCGTTTCATCCCAATGCATGGCTTTTTTTAATGAGTTAATTGCATGTGGTGTTTTAGATAAATTGCCTTTATCAACAAATAACGCAAGCTCAATTTCGCGCCCACTTTTTGTTGTGTAAGTGTCTTTTAGTACATCAAAATCACCCGCTACTAATGCAAATAAGTAACTTGGCTTTTTAAATGGGTCTTGCCATTTAGCAAAATGGCGGCCATCAGCTGTTTCACCACTGTCAATTTGGTTACCATTTGACAGTAAATGCTTAAAGCTTTTATCAGCAATAATCGTCACATCGTATGTGCTTAGCACGTCAGGGCGGTCTAAAAAGTAGGTTATTTTTCTAAAACCTTGCGCTTCACATTGCGTGCAATACGCTCCACCAGATAAATACAAGCCTTCTAAAGAGGTATTTGTATCAGGAGAAATTTCAGTAACAATTTTAAGCTGGCATGTGTGAGGTAAATCATTAATGATTAGGTGCTCACCTTCAATCTTATAATTAGTATAAGCAACATTATCTACTTGCAGCTCCACTAATTGTAAGTCTATGCCATCTAACACAAGCGCTGAGTTTTGATTTGTTGTTCTTTTAAGTGTTAGTAGCGCCGTCACTTTTGTATTTAGTGGTTGTAAGTCAAAAGTGAGTTCAGTGTGCTCTATAGAAAAATTAGGCGCAGTGTAGTCTTTTAAGTATTGCGCTTTTGGCTTTGCTGAAACAGTCATAGTTACTCCAACTAAAGCTCCTTAAAAAAGGAGCTATTTAGATTTAAGCAGGTTGCTTGGGTTCAATGCGTAAAATTTTAATGCCTACGTACGCATAAATAATGGCTAAGAAAGGGTTTATTAAATTAAAGAAAGCATACAAGGCATAGTCAAATGGGTTTATTAATAAAACGCTTTGCATGTACGCACCACAGGTATTCCACGGAATTAGCGGGCTTGTTATTGTGCCGCCATCTTCTAAAGTACGCGATAAATTAACGGGCTTTAAACCACGCGTTTTATATTCTTCTTTAAACATACGACCTGGCACTACAATAGCAATGTATTGATCAGCCGCTATTAAGTTGGTGCCCACACAAGTAGCAATGGTTGATGTAATAAGCGAGCCTGTGCTTTTTGCTATTTTTAAAATGCTCTTAACAAAAATATCTAATAACCCGGTTTTTTCCATAATGGCACCAAACATAAGAGCCGTCATGATCAGCCATGTTGTAGTTAACATACCTGCCATTCCGCCACCACTGAGCAATGAATCCATTTTGTCATCACCCGTGTCGATGCTAAAACCATCGAAAAAAGTCGTCCAAATAATTTTAAAATAACCAACCAACTCACCCTGAGAAAGGTCAATTTGTGTCGCAATTAAATCAGACTGAAACAACATTGCCCACACAGCACCAATTACAGCGCCAATTGAAATAGCCGGAAACGCTGGCATTTTTTTAATAGCTAAAACTAGCAGCACAATTAATGGAATTAACATTTCAAAGCCAATATTAAAGTTTTGCTCTAAAATCGCTGTTATTTCGTCAATCCTGCCGGCTTCGTTAGAAGCCGTTGCATTAAAGCCCATAAATATAAAAATGATTAATGCAATGACAAAGCTAGGAACAGTAGTCCATAACATGTGGTGAATATGTTCAAATAAATCAGCTCCAACAACAGCCGGTGCTAAGTTAGTAGTTTCAGAAAGCGGACTGAGTTTGTCACCAAAGTAAGCACCCGAAATAACCGCCCCTGCCGTCACAGTTTGATCAAGCCCTAACCCGGTGGCCACCCCTAAAAGCGCCACACCTATGGTGGCAGCTGTGGTCCAAGAGCTACCTATACTCATTGCAACAATGCCACAAATTAAGCAGCTTGCAGCGTAAAACCAGCTTGGGTTAATAACCTGTAAGCCATAATAAATGAGCGTTGGCACGGTGCCCGACAACAGCCAAGTACCAATTAAGGCACCCACCATTAATAAAATTAAAATAGCCCCCAATGATAAGGTAATACCTTCAATCATGGCTTCTTCAAGCTTTTTCCACGTATAGCCATTTTTTAGCCCTATTAGTGCCGCAGCAAAGGTGGCAAATAATAACGCTATTTGGTTAGGACCTGATGACGAGTTATCGCCAAATAAATATACCGCTGCGCCTAAAAGGCAAATTAAAACAGTGATAGGAACAAGTGCATCAAAAAACGAGGCGGGTTTAATCGGTTTTTCTAAAGGCTTCAAAATAGTGACTCCTGCACACCACATATCGTGGCGTGGTTATTTATTATTTTTAGCGTATCAGTGCTTTTTTTAAGCCACAGTAATGTAACTCAATTTAGTAATTCGCGATTATAGCAATTTAGCGAAATTTAGGTAACAAAAAAGGCGCAAAAAGCGCCTTTTAAACGGGGTAAACACGTGTTTATTTTTTAGCGATACGGCCAAAGTTAATGTAATCTTGAGTGATCAGTGCTGCCTCTTCTAAGAAAGGGTCAAGCTCTTCAATTACCTCAGGTACATCATCTAGGTTTTCTATTGGCTCTTTACCTAAACGCTTTAAACGCTCATTAGTGCGCGCTAGAGTACGTGCTTCATTTTCATCTTTTTCTTTAATACGGTCTGCTTCAACTAAAGAAATAGTTTTGCGGTCTTTCTCTTCATTGTAACGGGCAATATCATCAAATACGTAACCAAACTCTGGCTCTGACTTAATACGTACTTCGTGCTGTTTTTCAAGATAAGTGATTACAGGCGTTAAATTACCCTGCCTATTGTACTTAGCTCGTACTATGCTATCCCACGGCAATGCATTATCTTGCTTGCTCTCGCCCCATTCTGCTGGGTCTATCGCAGAAGGAAATGAAATATCAGGAATAACCCCTTTATGCTGAGTGCTGCCGCCGTTTATACGGTAAAACTTAGCAATAGTGTATTGTACGCTACCTAAGTCATTGTCGTATAAATCGTACGCACGACCTAAGCCTTTGTGCTGCTGAACCGTTCCCTTACCAAAGGTTTGCTCGCCTATAATTACTGCGCGGCCATAGTCTTGCATTGCGGCGGCAAAAATTTCAGAGGCTGAAGCACTGTAACGGTCAACTAAAACAGTTAATGGGCCATCGTAGTAGGTAATTCCGTCACGGTCTTTTTGCTCTTCGATACGGTTATTTAATGTATGAATTTGTACAACCGGACCTTGGTCAAAAAACAAGCCTGATAGCTGTGTAGCTTCATATAATGATCCACCGCCATTTTGGCGCAAATCAATAATAATACCGTCTACGTTTTCTTCTTTAAGTTTAGCTAATTCAACTTTAACGTCTTTTGAAAGATTGTTGTAAAAGCCTGGGATCTCAATAACACCAATTTTTGAAGTTAAATTTGAATAACTCGCTTCAAATACTTCAGATTTAGCAGCCCTATCTTCTAAGCGAATTTTATCACGGGTGATTTCAACTACTTTAGGCGTGCCATGTGCATCAGAGCCTTTAAGATACTGTAAACGTACCTTAGTGCCTTTAGGGCCTTTAATTAAATCAACTACATCATCTAAACGCCAGCCAATAACATCAACAAACTCTTTTTGATCTTGGGCAACACCAATAATTTTGTCGTCAGCTTTTAGCTGCTCTGTTTTATCGGCAGGTCCACCTGGTACTAAGCTGCGAATAACGGTGTAATCTTCATCTGGGCTTAAAACGGCGCCAATGCCTTCAAGCTCTAGGTCCATATCCATTTTAAATTGTTCTGCGCGGCGCGGCGATAAGTACGACGTATGCGCCTCAATGCTTCGCGCTAGCGAGTTCATTACAATTTGAAATGCATCTTCTGAATTTGTTTGCACTAAACGTTTTTGTGCATTTTTATAACGCTTAGTAAGGACCTCTTTGATCCCTTCCCAATCTTTGCCTGTCATTTTTAAACGTAAGGCATCGTATTTAACGCGTTCACGCCAAATTTCATCAAGCTCAGCTTGCGATGCAGGCCATGCTGAATCTTCACGGTCAAAAAAGTATTCATCGTCTTTATCAAACGTCATTTCTTTATCTAGTAGTGATAAAGAGTAATCATAACGTTCAAAACGGCGCTTTAAGCTTAAGTTAAAAATATCAAACGTAAAGCCAAGCTTACCGGTGGTAATAGCATTATCAAAATCGTTGCGGTATTTTTCAAACGCAGCAATGTCGCTTGCTAAAAACACACTTTTATTAAAATCAAGGGATTCGATATAACGATCGTACACTTTGCTAGAAAGCCCATCGTTAAATCGAACCGGTGTATAGTGTGAACGAGCAAATAAGTTAGCCACTCGTTTGCTGGCAGTGCCATGTTGACTTTCTTGTTTAAGTACAGGCAAGTCTTCAAGTTTTGCCGCTTCTACGGAAGCGAATAAAGAACCCGAAAACAGGGCAGCAACTAACGGAATGAGCGTAAACTTTTTACTCATACACAACTCCTTAATTTATTTACAACTTAAATAATGTATAAGCTGTCAGCTTTGGTTTTAACTTGCATGCCAGTTACTAATTCAACATGAACTTCGTCTTTGTTTACTTCAGTAATCACCGCATTTACAAGTGCTTGGCCAAGTTTAACCTTAACCTTGTTATTAACCTTGACCTCACTTGCAGGTAAAGGTTCAACTTTTCCTGAACGTTTAGCAGGGGCTGCTTTAGCTGGTTTGTTAGCTTGTGCATTGTTTTTACTAGCGTGGGCTGGTTTTTTCTTGAAAGATTTAGAATCTGAATCTTGGCGTGGACGCTGTTGTTTTTTGCGTTTTGCCATTTTAGCACGGCTTTCTTCTAGTGCTTTTTGAGCGTGGTCAATGTGCTCTTGCTCAACTTTTTCACCTTGATTGCCATCAAGATCAATACGAAACTCTGACTTAGTCACAGCTTCTAAATAACGCCAGTTAGACGTGTATTTTCTAAGCGCTTGACGTACTTGAGTCTTACTTACTTTTTCAGACCCTTCGATACGCTCGGCAATATCTTTAAAAATACCGACTTTAAGCGGTTTAATACCGTCTTTTTGTTTAAAACATTGTGGAAATTCTTGATAAAGAAATTCCAGCACTTCATTAATATCTTTTAGCTTGTTTGTGGTTTCCATTTTAGAACCTATTTTTCACATCTTTTCATCAAGGGACGAGTCAACGTAGTGTATTACCCAGTCGATTAACTCTTCGAAGTCGGCTTCAAGTACAGCCAAATCACCTCGAAGGTGTTCCCAAATACCATTTATTATTTCATCGATTGATTCACAATCTAAATCATCTGGAAGTTTATCCCAGGCTATGTGAATCAAATCATTGAGCGTTTCCGCTACATGTTCTTCTTCTCCTTCCCAATCGCCTACATCTTGTACTGCGAATAGGTAGTCTTGAACATTTAGCAAGTCTTTCATTATAAGCTTGCCTCTAAGCATTTAACTAATGCTTCAAGACCTGCTTGGTCATCAGTATCAAATCGACCAATAGTTGGGCTATCGATATCAAGAACAGCAACTATTTTATCATTTTTCATGATAGGTACAACAATCTCAGAGTTAGACGCTGCATCGCAGGCTATGTGGCCATCAAACACATGTACATCTTCGATTAGTTGAGTTTCTAACGTTGCTGCAGCCGTACCACACACCCCTTTACCAACAGGGATACGAATACACGCTGGATTACCTTGAAAAGGCCCAAGCACTAATTCACTTGGCGAATCCATAAAGTAAAAGCCCGCCCAATTTACATCTTCTAATGAGGTAAATAATAGCGCACTTACGTTAGCCATATTAGCAATGACATTAGATTCACCAGCAATTAGTGATTCAGTTTGCTTAACTAATGACTGGTAAAAATCGTGCTTTTGCATACCAAACTACTTCTTATTAAACAGACAGTAGCTAAAGGTACTCTTTGTCGTGAAAAATTGAAACCTTTTACAGGCAAAAAAACAGAAATAGCGCCGTTTTTCAGCACGCTTGATTAATATTTCTGCAATTATTTTTTTGATGTTTTACGCAGGCCAAATAAAAATAGTCCTGCGGCAAAAGCGGCCATTACACTATTAATTAAAAATATCTCGCCTGTTGTAGCACTGAGTAAATAACTAAATATTGCGCCACCGAGCAGCCCAAGAGTCAGTACACCTGAATAATTCACTTTTGCATACTTAAACATAAGCAAATAACCCGGTACGACAAAAGCGGCCATAGTCAGTCCAACAATATGTGCGTTCGCGATTGCACTCATCAGTAGTTGTAAAAAAATGGTAGCCGCATCGCCATTCATAGTGAGCCCATAATAAAGGCCAAGTAAACTACCAACAATCACAGGGGATAATAAAGAAAGCGCGACACTTTTGGCTAGTTGATGTTTCATATAAGTTCCTAAATACACACTACAAACATTATCTTAAGCATGCACCAAGTTCTTAAGGTTAGAAACAGAGACTATGGTCGTAATTTATGATGGGAAAACAAGCACTCTTTAAACTGCTGTAACTCGGCATTTTAATTTTATAAAAATATACCTTAGCGTTTCTAGTAAGGGTATTTAGACCTCTTTGCAAGATGTGATAATTTGAAGATTTAGTTTCTGCTGCGCTGTTTAATGAATGGTTTAATAAATGGTTTTGCTAACTAAAAACAAACACGCATTGTGCTGCCAACCCACGCTTACTTTGAGCTGCTTAGTCGCCTATAAGACAAAGTTCACTACCTTATAGGTGTTATCTTCAATATAACCTAACCTTTAGATTTCAATATTAAATACGTTCTTCAAGTAATGACTGATTTACGCATAGCCAAGCGTCATAGGTATACAGCACAGTAAAGCTGCAAAAGTGATGATGTATCGTTAATTGTGTCAAAAGGTTGGAATACAAATAAAACAAACACCGTTATCAATGAGCATCATTGCACGATAAACAATAAGTTTTCTTGAAGGTAAATCATCCTTGAGCCACAACATACTATTTTAATAAGCAATTTTAAAATCTAAAAAATAAAAGCAGCTCATAAATATGTTAATAATCTATTAATAGCGGCTAATAGCAAACCGAAATGGGCAAATAAGCGAGGAAGCCTAAGGTGGCCTGATAATAAAGCGTAAAAACAAAAAAGCCCGCTAAAAAGCGGGCTTTAATATAATGGTGGAGAGATAGGGATTTGAACCCTAGATGGGCTACAAACCCATGCCGGTTTTCAAGACCGGTGCATTCGACCACTCTGCCATCTCTCCGAAAGTGCTATAAATTACAAGTAAGAGTGTACTCATAATTATTGTAATAAGGTGGTGGAGAGATAGGG
>NZ_DJHW01000096.1:0-17773 GCF_002433295.1 Pseudoalteromonas sp. UBA6610
CACATCCGCCTACGCTAGAATTGCCAGCGCGGCTAAAAATGCTAAACGTAGTAGCGATGCTATTACGCTGCTAGCAGTATCAAAAACAAAACCAAGCGACGATATTATTGCTGCCTACGAGTATGGCCAGCGCCAATTTGGTGAGTCTTATGTTCAAGAGGCTGTAGATAAAATAGCTCAACTACACACATTTAGCGACATCATTTGGCATTTCATTGGCCCTATTCAATCAAATAAAAGCGCCCTTGTTGCTGCACATTTTGATTGGGTACAAAGCGTAGATAGAATAAAAATAGCTAAGCGTTTAAACAGTCAACGTCCAGAAAACCTAGCCCCTTTAAATGTGCTTATTCAAGTAAATATAAGCGCCGAGGAGGCCAAGTCGGGCTGCAACGTAGAGCAAATCCCCGAACTAGCTGAGTTTATTGACCAATGTGAGCAACTCACTTTGCGTGGTTTAATGGCTATTCCGGCTAAAAGCGACGATCCGAGTGAGCAAAGTCAATCTTTTGAGCAATTACAAACTTGCTTTGATAAACTAAAGGCCCAATATCCTCATATAGATACGTTGTCGATGGGGATGAGCAATGATGTTGAAGCCGCCATTAGCGCAGGTTCAACCATGGTGAGGATCGGCACAGATATTTTTGGAACTCGAACTTAAAAGGTGATAACAGACATATGTCAGATAAAACAATCGCATTTATAGGCACAGGTAACATGAGCTACGCCATTATTGGTGGCATGGTAAAAAACGGTTTTAATGCAAACAACATCATTGCTACAAACCGCAACCAAGAAAAGCTTGCCAAGGTAGCAGACGATTTCAAGGTGAAAACCACCAGCGACAATAACGAAGCCTTACGCGATGCTGATGTCATTGTATTGTCTGTTAAACCACAAATGATGGGCGATTTATGTAAATCGTTTCAAGAATCGGGTATCGACTTTAGTGATAAACTGTTTATTTCGGTAGCGGCTGGCTTAACCGTTAAGCGTTTACGCGAAATGCTTGGCCAAAACGTTAAAATGGTACGTTGTATGCCAAACACGCCATCGCTATTAGGGCGTGGTGTATCGGGTTTATTTGGCGCAGATGAAACAGCCGAAGAGCACGACTTTGTACAACAAGTATTTGAGTGCACAGGTATTGTTGTTTGGGTAGAGCAAGAGTCGCAAATTAACGATGTCATTGCTGTGACAGGCTCATCACCCGCTTACTTTTTCTTATTTATGGAAGCCATTGAAGAAAAAGCGAAAGCACTTGGCTTTAACGATGAAGATGCGCGCCGCTTAGTGCAGCAAACTGCGCTAGGTGCAGCCGAAATGGCATTGAGCCAACCAGAGATAAGCATTTCGCAATTACGCGCTAATGTAACCTCTAAAGGCGGCACCACCCATGCTGCGGTTGAGCATTTAAAAGGCGAAGGCCTAGTGCAAACAGTTAGCGATGCAATGGATGCGTGTATTGCGCGTGCAATGCAAATGGAAAAAGAACTTTAAAATTACTTTTTATTGAAGGTTACACTATGAATGCCATGCAATTTTTGATCAGTACCCTGTTTGATTTGTTTTTAATGGTGGTGCTACTGCGTTTTTGGCTACAGTGGGCAAAAGCCGACTTTTACAACCCAATGAGCCAATTTGTGGTTAAAGCAACGTCGTTTGCAGTTAACCCGTTACGTAAAATTATACCTGGACTAGGTGGGCTTGATTTAGCCTCTCTATTGCTGGCATTTATTGTAGCCGCTGCCAAAATTAGTACTTTAATGCTGGTGATATACGGCGCATGGTCTGCGCAACCTGTGTTCATACAAGCACTTATTACCGTACTTAAAGAAGGCTTAAACCTTGTATTTTGGGTATTGATTATTCGCGCTATTTTAAGCTGGGTAAGTCAAGGTTATAACCCAATAGAAGCGGTTTTCCATCAGCTTACTGAGCCAATGCTCAAGCCACTTCGTAAAATTATTCCACCAATGGGTGGCTTAGATTTATCGGTGCTTGTACTAATTATTGGTATTCAGTTTTTACAAATGCTGCTAATGGACTTTTTAGCCTAAATTTTTTGTTATAAGCAAAAGAGGCCCTTTGGCCTCTTTTTTATATAGGACATCATAATGAACCGTTTAATTAAGTTTTGCTTTATTAGTTTTTTAGCCTTTGCTTTTAATGCCCACAGTGAAGACATGCAAGGCGCACAGTACAAAGAGCTGGGCCCTTGGCAAGTGCATTACATTGCTTTTCCATCTACCTTTATTCAGCCGCAAATAGCTAAAACATATGGCCTTGAGCGTAGTGGTTATAAAGGCATTGTTAATATTTCAGTACTGAAAAACAATAGCGATAAAACCGCGCAAACCGCTCAGCTCAGCGGCACCGCAAAAAACCTACTCGGCAATAAGCAAGCCCTTACTTTTAAAGAAGTAAAAGAAGGTGAATCAATTTATTACCTTGCGCAAGTAGACTACACCAACGAAGAGATTTTACGTTTTGAGATAAACATCCAGCAAGGTAGTCAGTCTCAAAAACTCACGTTTCAGCAAAAATTTTACGTAGATTAAAAACATGACCAAAACATTAGTGCTTGCCACAGGCAACCCTGGCAAAGTTAACGAGCTGGCCAATATGCTTAGCCCGCTTAATATAAATGTGCTTCCGCAAAGCGATTTTAACGTAGGCGAAGTGGCCGAAACCGGCACCACCTTTGTAGAGAACGCGATAATTAAAGCCCGCCATGCTGCTAAAATTACCGGCATGCCAGCCATTGCAGATGACTCAGGCTTAGAGGTAGATGGCTTAAATGGTGCACCAGGCGTGTACTCAGCTCGTTTTGCCGGTGAAAGCGCCAGCGATCAAGACAACATAGATAAACTACTTAACGAATTAGCCGATAACCCAAACCGTAAAGCCCGCTTTTGGTGTGTGCTGGTATTAATGCGCCACGCCGATGACCCTACCCCACTTATTTGCAGCGCAAGCTGGGAAGGCGAAATTACACAAACCCAAAATGGCGAAGGGGGCTTTGGTTACGATCCGGTATTTTTTGTAGCAGAGCAAAACTGTACCAGCGCCGAGCTCACCAAAGAGCAAAAAAATGCGGTGAGCCATCGCGGCCAAGCACTTAAAAAGTTATTACTAGAGCTACAAAGCAAAGGCGGCCTGTGAACCTTCCACCACTGAGCTTATATGTGCACGTACCTTGGTGCGTGCAAAAATGCCCCTATTGCGATTTTAATAGCCATGGGCAAAAAGGCGACATTCCTGAAGCTGAGTATGTTCAGCATTTAATTGACGACTTAAAAGCCGATTTGCACTTGGTGCAAGGGCGTAAAATTCACAGTATTTTTATTGGCGGCGGTACACCAAGCTTATTAACTGGCGATGCATATACCCGCTTATTAAACGAAGTCGATAACCTGATTGGCCTAAGCGACAACTGCGAAATAACCCTTGAGGCAAATCCTGGTACCGTAGAAACCGGACGCTTTAAAGAGTACGTTAAAGCGGGTATTAACCGTATTTCTATTGGCGTGCAAAGCATGCAAAACGACAAGTTAAAGGCACTTGGCCGTATTCATGGTGCCGATGAAGCGCACTACGCTGCAGAGCAAGCTAAGCAAGCCGGGTTAAATAGCTTTAACCTTGATTTAATGCATGGCTTACCGGGGCAAAGCCTTGACGATGCGCTGAGCGATTTAAAAAAAATAATTGCTTTAAACCCGCCACATATATCTTGGTATCAGCTCACTATTGAACCTAATACACAATTTGCATCCAAGCCGCCCACTTTGCCACAAGATGAAACCCTATGGGATATTCAAGAGCAAGGCCAAGCACTACTTGCTCAAGCCGGTTACATACAATACGAAATATCGGGCTATGCAAAGCCAGGCTTTCAATGCCAACATAACTTGAATTATTGGCGTTTTGGCGATTATCTCGGTATTGGCTGTGGCGCTCATGGTAAGGTGACTGATGCAAAAACCGGCATTATTACCCGTACTGAAAAAATTAAGCATCCGCGCGGTTACATGGATATGCTTAAGCCGTACTTGTATAAAAGCTGGCAAGTAGAGCAAGAAGATTTAGCCTTTGAATTTTTTATGAATCGCTTTCGCTTAGTCGAGCCTTGCCCTATTGATGATTACAGTGCGCTGACTAATCAGCCATTACAAAGCCAACAAGCAGCGTTAACTAAAGCAATAAATGCAGGTTTGTTAATACAAGAAAACGGCCACTGGCAAGTAAGCCTTAAAGGGCATCGTTTTTTAAATGACCTGCTAGAATTGTTCGTGTAGTGGTTTTAACCACGCGCGATAAACATAAAATACAAGCAAATAAATATAATACCCCCTAATGGGTTTCTAACAACAAAGGGAAAACAATGCGTAAACTTACCTTTATTGCAGCAGCCGTGAGCGTTGCTATTTTAGCCGGTTGCCAGCAGGCACCACAACAAACAACGCCAGCGCCTGCAGTGCAAGCGCAACCTGTGCAAAGCGAAATCGACAAAGCGAATGCGTTTTTTGAAGATACCTTTAACCGCGATGTAATGAGCAGCCCGGTTTATCAAACTTACATGGGTATTAAAAAAGATTACGATAAATGGGATGACGGCAGCGAAGAGCAAAAACTAAAAGACCTTGCGCAAGCAAAAGAAGACTTAGTTACTTTAAATGCTATCAACCGCGACCTGCTTGATGATGCCACTAAAGTAAGTTACGACTTAAAAAAACAAGACCTAGAAAGCTCGATTGCTGATTTTAAATGGCGTTACCATAACTACCCAGTTAACCAAATGTTTGGTACTCACTCTATGGTGCCTGCGTTTTTAATAAACCAACATTCAATTAGTAAT
This sequence comes from Pseudoalteromonas sp. UBA6610, assembly GCF_002433295.1. Classification (NCBI taxonomy): domain Bacteria; kingdom Pseudomonadati; phylum Pseudomonadota; class Gammaproteobacteria; order Alteromonadales; family Pseudoalteromonadaceae; genus Pseudoalteromonas; species Pseudoalteromonas sp. UBA6610. The sequence goes on from NZ_DJHW01000096.1 coordinate 4,862, forward strand.
GTTAAAGAAGCTAAAGATTATATTGCGCGTTTAAACGGTGTACCTACTGTATTTGATCAGCTAATTACTGATTTAGAAACCCGTGCTGATAAAGGCATTATTGCGCCTAAATTTGTGTTCCCACATGTTATAGATTCGAGCAAAAACATCATTCATGGTGCACCATTTGAAAAAGGTGAAGACTCAACCCTATTAGCCGACTTTAAACGTAAAGTAAGCGCTCTTGAAATTAGCCAAGATGAAAAAGATGCCTTAATTAGCGAGGCAACTGATGCATTAAAATCAGCCGTTAAGCCTTCTTACTCTAAGTTAATTAATTACTTAGCACAGCTAGAAAAACGTGCAGATAACCGCGATGGCGCATGGAAACTGCCTGACGGCGAAGCGTTTTACAATAACGCACTTAAGCGCACCACAACAACTGACTTAACCGCTAAAGAAATTCATGCCATTGGCCTTGCTGAAGTAAAACGTATTCATGATGAAATGCGTGAAATTAAAGACAAAGTAGGCTTTAAAGGTGATTTAAAAGCGTTTATGCAGTTTATGAAAACGGATAAACAATTTTATTATGCCAATGACGAGCAAGGTAAACAGCGTTATTTAGATGAAGCCACTGGCCTAATCAACACCATGAAAACTCGCCTAGATGAGTTATTTATTGTTAAGCCAAAGGCTGATCTTAAAGTTAAAGCCGTTGAAGCATTCCGCGAAAAAGCAGCAGGTAAAGCATTTTACCAACAACCTGCGCCAGATGGCTCACGCCCTGGTATTTACTACGCAAACCTTTACGACATGGAAGCAATGCCAACGTACCAAATGGAAGCATTAGCGTACCATGAAGGTATTCCGGGTCACCACATGCAAATTGCTATCTCACAAGAGCTTGAAGGTGTGCCTAAGTTTCGTAAGTTTGGTGGCTACACCGCTTACATTGAAGGTTGGGGCTTATACTCAGAGTACATTCCTAAAGAAATGGGCCTTTACGCAGACCCATACTCAGACTTTGGTCGCCTTTCGATGGAATTATGGCGTGCGTGTCGCTTAGTCGTTGATACCGGTATTCACGCAATGAAATGGACTCGCCAAGAAGGTATTGATTACTACGTAAATAATACGCCTAATGCCACATCTGACGGTGTTAAAATGGTTGAGCGTCATATTGTAATGCCATCGCAAGCAACAGCTTACAAAGTAGGTATGCTTAAGATTTTAGAACTGCGTGAAGAGGCTAAAAAGCAACTAGGCGATAAGTTCGATATTCGTCAGTTCCACGACGTTATACTTAAAAATGGCCCTGTACCACTTAACGTACTAGAGAACTTTGTAAACGAGTGGGTAGCAAGTAAAAAAGCTTAATACTTGGTTATAAATAGAAAAAGGTCGCTGATGCGGCCTTTTTTGTTTTATAGTAATAAAAACGCTCAGAGGTAGGGTTAAGAATGGATTTAAGCATACAATTACTTAATGCGCGCATTGCTAAGCATCTGCTAGACGAGCTCGATAACGACTTTAAACAGTTAAGCCCTGCTCAGCAAACATTACAGCTAAATCACCTTTACGAAAGTGCTTTGCGGATGAGTATTAAATACGACTTTATGCAAAATGTAGCCACACGTATTTTAACAACCAACCCCCCACCAGCACCTTTTATCAACCAATTAACAACGACTGATGCATTAACGTTTTTTACACCTGCATTAAAAGAAAATAACGGCTTTTTAGCACAAGACAGCCAAGGAAATAATGTACTGCACAATGTATTTAAACACGCCAATGCTCAAAAGCTGGCGTTTAACTATGTGCGCTCATTAATGCTATTTGAATCTAACGATAATTTAGTAAAAGCCCTTGCACAAACAAATGCTCGTGGCCTTACCCCTGTTGCCTGTTATATCGCCTATGCTGATAAACCTAGCACACCAATAAAGCATGAATTTTCAGCATTATTAGCGCTTATGGAAATAGAGCAAAAACAAAATCCAACCGCTAAACAGCAACTGGCAAATATATTAAAAGGCGCTGATATAAACGAAACCAGCATTTTACTTAGCGCTGCTTACCTACAGCGCTCAACCGCGCAAATTGCCCACTTAGTTAGAGCAATTTAGTCACTTAAGTAATATTCAACACTGGTGACCACCCTCACCTTTTTGATATGTGGCGTATTTGAATCGCGATTGCTAATGCTAAATTGCCCTTGGCGAGCGGATTTTATTTTACCCAGCGTTGAGTTCGAATCTTTAGCAAATTTGTTGGCAACTTCACGGGCTTTTTCTGTAGCCTCTTGCACCATGGCTGGTTTTATATCGTTAAGGCCGGTAAATAAATACTCAACTTTGGTTTCGTAACTATTTTGCACAATGGCAATGCCCTGTTTAGCTAATTGACTCACTTTACTCAGTGCATTTTGTACTTTGTCGGGCGCGTTCGAATACACAATAATATTAGCGCGTACCAAGTAACGAAACTTTTGATTATCGTTAGCGTATTCACGGGCTTGCTTATCAATTATCGACTGGCTACCCGTGCTTATTTCGTCATCATCAAAGCCATGTAGCTTTAAAAATGCAATAACAGCATCGTTTTTTTGCTCAACTCGACTAACCAGTTTTTCTAAGTCGTTGTCTGCATCACTGTATTGCAGCGGCCAAATTACCGTATCAGCGCTAACTTCACGCTCTGCTAACCCTTTAACCTGCACACTACGTTCCATGCTTTTTACATCTACTGCGGCACTTTTAATAATAAAGCCTAATAAAATTAAGCCTATACTTAGGCAAATTGCGGCTATAACGGTATAAAAACCGGGTGTTTTATTCACAAAAAACTCCTTGATTGATATCAATAATAAGTATCTATGCGCTCGAAATAACACAGCAAACAGGGTACATTGAGACTATGAATAACGCAAAATATAATCAGCCAAGGATATGCCATGAGCTTAAAGCGCATCAGCCAATTTTTTAATCCGGCCTCGGTAGCCGTTATTGGCGCCTCGAATACCCCCACACGCGCGGGGTTTGTGGTTATGCGCAATTTATTACAAGGTGGGTTTAAAGGGCCAATCATGCCCGTAACCCCTACCCATAGTGCGGTGCACGGCGTGCTTGCCTACCCTGATATTGCCGCGCTGCCCAAAGTGCCCGACTTAGCCGTTATTTGTACAAATAAAAATACCTTACTGAGTATTATCGAGCAGCTAGGTGAGCTTGGCTGTAAAAGTGCAATTGTGATTGCTGATGGGCTCTCATTGAGCCAAAAAACAGCTTTAAAGCGCGCTGCAAATGCCCATCACGTTACTTTGCTTGGGCCTAATTGTTTAGGGCTACTTATTCCGCATATTGGCCTTAATGCCAGCTTTTCTCACACAGTTGCAGCACCAGGGAAACTGGCATTTATATCGCAATCCGCAGCGGTGTGTTCCACTATTTTAGATTGGGCTAAAAATAAAGAAATTGGCTTTTCGTATTTTGTTTCGGTCGGTGATTGCCTAGATATCGATTTTGACGAGCTGCTCGATTTTTTAGGCCGTGATGCTAAAACCAAAGCGATTTTGCTCTACATAGATAATATTGAAGATATTCGTGGGTTTATATCGGCAGCACGGGCAGCAGCCTTTAGTAAACCGGTTATTGCCATTAAAACGGGAAAAACCGGAGCAGGCGCACTGGCTGCTGAAATTCATACTGGTGGCAAGCAAAGTTCAGATGCAGTGTACGATGCGCTTTTTCAACGCGCCGGTATGCTGCGTGTTAGTGATCTGCGCGAACTTTTTGCAGCCACGCAAACACTTGCCATCCACCCAAAATTACTAAAAGTTGAGCAGTTAACCATTTTAACCAACGGCGGCGGCCCGGGGGTTATGGCGGTCGATGAGCTTATTTTAAATTCGGGTAAACTTACCCAGCTTAGCGAGCAAACGCGATCCGCACTCAATCAAGTTATTCCGCAATCGGATACTACATCTAACCCTGTCGATATTTTTGGCGACTCTGCTCCGGCGCGTTACAAGCAAGCATTAGAAATTTTACTTCGCGCCGAAGAAGTTAAAAACTTACTTATTATTCATACCCCTTCGGCACTGGCATCAAGTGAAGACTACGCCGATATGATAGTGCAAACCTTACAAAAAATACCAAAGATGGCGCGCCCTTATGTAATGACCAACTTTATGGGTGAAGATGCGGCTTATGCTGCGAGGCGTGTTTGCTCTAACCACACTATTCCAACCTATCGCACGCCTGAGGGTGCGGTTGGCGCATTTATGCATTTAGTTAGTTATCGTCGTAACCAAAAACATTTAACGCAAACACCCGAATCAAATACCGATGATGCAAAAATAAATAAATCAGCAGCCACTACGCTCATTAACGAATTTTTAGAAGAAGAGCAAAGCTACTTACCCACTCATCAAGCAAGCCAAATTCTTAGTCATTATGGTGTTGAGTGTATTCAAACAGAAGTAGCCTACACGCCCACAGAGGCGCGTGAGCAAGCAATTGAATTAGGCTTTCCGGTAGCGTTAAAGTTGATTAGCCCAAGTATTGCCTCAAAATCAGAAGTAGGGGGTGTGGTTCTTAACTTAAACGATGCAAACGAGGTTGAGCAAACCGCCTTTGCCATGCTGATACGAATTAAAAACACCTATCCAGATGCTGTTATTGAAGGGTTTTCATTGCAAAAAATGGCGCCGCGCGCCGGCGCTAATGAACTGCGAATCGCCATTAAAACTGAGCCTAATTTTGGCCCTGTTATATTACTTGGTGAAGCGGGTAATGGGTTAGAGTATGCCCAAGCAGCCGTTGCTTTGCCGCCGCTTAATATGAACTTAGCTAAATACCTCATTGCAGCCGCAAACGATAAAGGCGTATTAAAAGATCGCATTTTGCCAGAAAAGGTCGACAAATATCGCTTGTGCGCCCTGCTCACACGTATATCTCAACTTGTTGTCGATCAGCCCGATATAAGTGCCATGGAACTTAATCCTATTTTAGCCAGCAATGGGCAATTTTTGGTGCTTGATGCCACCATTAGTGTTAATCGCTATCAGGCACACAGCGATCGTAAACGTTTATGTATTCGCCCTTACCCTATTGATCTTGTAGAAGAAGTAACCCTTAAAAATAATACACGAGCTACATTAAGGCCTATTCGTCCAGAGGATGAAAAAGCCCACCAAGAGTTTGATCAATCACTAAATAAAGAAGATCGTTACAAACGCTTTTTTGGTGAGCTGCCCCAGTTTAACCACGACCAGCTCGCAAAAATGACACAAATAGATTACGACCGAGAAATGGCCTTTATTGTATGCCAGCGCTTTGAAGGTAAAAGCCGCACACTAGGTGTAGCACGCGTTATTATGGACCCTGATAATTTACATGCTGAGTTTGCAACCGTGGTTCGCTCTGACTACCAAGGCTTAGGTCTTGGCAGGCTGCTTATGAGCGCTGCAATAAATCATTGTAAGCGCCAAGGCGTAGAAGTAATTGAAGGCATAACACTGCCTGAGAACACCGGCATGATTGAGCTTGCCCGTAAGTTAGGTTTTACAATTAGCCGTGATTTTGAAGAAGGCAGTATTAATATGCTGTTAAAGCTAAACACATGAGCAGCACAGCAAGACAAACGTTAGCGCAGGTATTTGAAGGGACTGGCGATTACCGAAAAGCGGGGCATATACTCGACACCGCGCTGATTGCTTTAATTATGCTTAACGTTATTGCCATTGTGTTGGAATCAGTACCGAGTATAAACAAAGTATATTACCCGCAGTTTTTACTTTTAGAGGTTATTTCGGTGGCTATTTTTAGCCTTGAATACCTTGCAAGGCTTTGGGCCTGTGTCGATAAGAGCAAATACGCAGCTATAAAAGGTTCAAACGCAAAACGCCGACTGCATTACTTTTTATCACCTTTGGCTCTTATCGATTTAATAGCCATTTTACCCAGCTTGTTAATGTTTGTGTTTCCTCTGGATTTGCGTTTTTTACGTGTATTAAGACTGTTAAGAGTATTTAAACTTACTCGTTATTCACGTGCAATGCAGTTGCTATTACAAGCATTTAAAGACGAAGCGAGCTCGTTACTGGCCGCGTTTTTTATTATGTCGGTACTGCTAATACTTGCCTCCTGCGGTATTTATTTATTGGAGCACGATATTCAGCCAGATAAATTTGGCTCTATTCCTGCAGCTATGTGGTGGGCTATGGCGACCCTCACTACGGTTGGGTATGGTGATGTTGTACCGCTAACGCCACTTGGTAAACTCTTTGGTGGCGTAGTCACTTTGGTGAGCATGGGAATGGTGGCAATTCCTACAGGCTTGCTTGCCTCTAGTTTTTCGGAGCAAATACGTAAACGCCGGCAATTTTTTGAAGATGCCGTACATGAGCAAATTCACCAAGGCAGTTTAGATGACTCACAGCGTTTGCACTTAGAGGAGCTGCGCTACAAACTAGGTTTAAGTAAGCTTGAGGCCAATAAAGCAATTAAAACGCAGCTTAATCAACGCAACAGCCATTTATTTTGCCGCCACTGTGGTAAACGCCAATAAGCTTATTTTTACTGGTTAAATATGTTGCCCCAATCTTGTTTGATCAGTGCGGGAACAGCTTCTTTAGGTACTGGCTTACTAAATAAATAGCCCTGAAAATGCTTACACCCTAACTGCTTTAAAAACTGCAGCTGTTGTTTGTTTTCAATGCCCTCAGCCACACACTCTTTACCTAAGCTATGAGCTAAGGTAAGCGTTGATTGAATAATGGCTTCATCATCTGAGTCAACGCCAATATCTTGCACAAAGCTTCTATCTATTTTTAGTACATCGATAGGAAAACGCTTTAAATACGTTAATGAGGCATAGCCTGTTCCAAAGTCATCCATGTAGAGCTTACAGCCAAGCTTTTTCAGCATTTCCATACTGTGCAGCGCATGTTTAGAGTCGCGCATTAAAATAGACTCGGTAATTTCAAACACTATGGCTTCTGAGGGCACATTAGCGTGGCTCAGCGCTTTATGAATGTCGGTTACAAGCTCTTCGTATTCAAAATCAAGTGCAGAGAGGTTTATCGACAAGTACAGCTGAGGTGAAATCTCACGCCATTGTTTGAGGGCTTGCAACGCACGGGCAAAGGTTTGCAGCATAATTTTTGTTATTAACCCTATGCTCTCAGCCGCTAAAGAAAACTCTTGCGTGGGCACTAAAGTGTTTTCTGGCCAGCGTAACAACACTTCAAAACCTTCGGTTTTTTGAGTGTGCGCATTCACTATAGGCTGGTAGTAATTGCAAAACTCTTGCTCTTGATACGCTTTAGTTAGCAAAGACTCTAAATGCAAGGCTTTTTGTACATGCTGGTTCATCTCCTGCTTGTAAAACTTATAACTGCTTTCGAGAGACTCTTTTGCATGGTACAAAGCTATACTGGCAGCTTTTAACAGCGCAGCATGATCTGCGGCGTCATCAGGCGCTATTGCTACACCAATACTTAAATTAACGTTTACCACCTGGCCATTAAATTCCATATTTTGGCTTACAGAGTCTATTAATTTAGAGCAAATAAGTAATACTTCTTCAATTTGCTGCACATCTTCCACCAGCACCACAAATTCATCGCCACCAAAGCGCGCAACACTTGCAGAAGGACGCAAAGAGCGCTTAATACGCTTAGCCACTTGCTTTATTAGCTCATCAGCCGCTTCACGTCCAAATGAGTCGTTAAAGTATTTAAACCGCTTAATGTTTATGTGCAGCATAGCTACTTTACATTGATGATTTTGCGCTTGCTCAATCGCATGCTCAACCCTGTCGTTAAACAGCATACGGTTAGGCAAACCGGTTAATGAGTCATAGTTGGCTAAAATATGAAGCTCATTTTCAGCCAATTTTTGCGCATGAATGTCGGTTAAAATAATAACGTAGCTGCTTAAACGGTGTTCAGTGTCGGCCACTGCACTTATTTTTACTAACACATGGCGCTGCTCACCACTGGCAAGGGTGACTAAGTCTTCACAGGAAAAATGCTCACCCACATTTAGCTTTTGCATTATCCGTAAGTAGTCAAAACGATTACTTCGCGATATACCTAAATTAAGGGCGCGGCTAGAGCGTGGCTCACTAGGAAAGTTAAAGGCCGTTTGCAACGATTTGTTAGAGGCGCGAACCGTAAAGTTTTTATCAAGAATAAATACCCAATCGCGGGTTTGCTCAAACGCAGCGGTAAATAAACGGGCATGCTCTTCAAACACCATTTCGCGGGTCATATTGGTGTAAGTACCCGCTACTTTTTTAGGAAGTTGTCCGCTCCATTCCACCACTTTGCCAAAGTCTTTATACCAACGCCAATAGCCTTTAGCGTGGCGTAAACGATAAGTGCAATTAAAGTAGCCTTTATCGGTTGATAAAAATTCTAACCATTCTAATCTGAAAAGCGCTTTATCTTGCGGGTGAATTTTAGCTAGGTAATCATCTAGGCTCACGCTTTCTTGATCATACCCCAGTTCATTACATAAGCGCGGCTGGTAAATACTACTCGATGTAGACTGCCAATCCCACATGCCCGACTCACTACCCTCTAAGGCTAGTTTTAATCGCGCTTCACTTTCTTTACTTTCTTTATTAGCGGCCAGTAATATGCGCTGAATTTTGTTGCGGCGCATTACCCAAAAAGCAATAAATGCGATAAACAAAACGCCATAAAGCACCATAAAATATGGCGCTCGCCACAGGGGATACTTAACACGAATTTTTAGCACTGCAGGCGGCGTGTACTCGCCGGTTAACGGATCTTTAGCCCATACTTTGAGCTGGTAATTACCTGGATTTAATTTAGGGAATAACACCCGATTATTATTACGGGTGTAGGTTTTTTGGCCGTTATCGAGCTGGTACTCATAAATTATGCGCTCTTGATAGCTAAACGCCATCGCCGAAAACGCCACCTCTAAACCGATATCATCATGGTTGAGGACTATTTCATTTAATGGCTGTTTTAAATCGATAGATAAGTCGCGCGACATTAAATCAACTCGCGTTATATTTACATGATCAATTAATGAGTGGTAATTTTGATTTTCCATCGGATGAAAATATGTAATGCCCTTTAAGCTGCCATAGGCAATGCGCCCATCGCTTAAATGCGCCATGGCACTGCTGTTAAACTCAGCAGAAAGCAGCCCCTCAGATGTAGTAAACTGCTGAAAATGAAGTGTCTCTGGGTTTAGTCGCCATATGCCTTTATGGCTGCTCATCCAAATCATGCCATTATCATCAAGCACCATGTCATAAAGTAAGGTACCTAACTTATTTTTTTCTAAGTCAATCGTGTGTACCAATTTGTAACTGGCTGCATCAAGCCCAATCAGGCCAAAATTAGATAGTGAAATCCATAAAATATTGTTGTTATCGACCACGTAAGAAAGCACATTAATAGCCACGTTATCGTGCTGTTTTGGCACTTTATAAATGGTGTTTAATGCTAATGTGGTTGGGTTTACCTGGTATAAAATACCCGCATTAAAAAACAGGGGCATATCAGGCTTGGTTGCCAGCGCTGGCGAAAAACCATGCGCCAAAAACGGCTCTATTTTGCTAAAGGCCCCTTCTAATCGGGTGATCTGCTGAGTATCAATATTATATACAAACATACCGTGATCTGAGTGCACATAGTACAAATCACCGTTAGGCATTAAGGTTACGCCGTGTACCCAGCCTTCTATGTAGGCTCTATTGTTGGGGTTTGTTATTGTTGGCTCGTTAATTTGATGCGTTATGGGGTCAAACTCAAACAGCCCACGGTTTGTATGTAACCAAAGCTTTTGCTTATAAGGAATAATTTCATACACGCTAAATTCAGTAGTCAGTAAGTCTACTTTGTGGTTTTTTAAGTAAACTTGGCTGGTGTTAGTGGCTAAATCAATTTCGGTTAAGCCATTATGTGTTGCCAGCCATAGGCTGTTACCATACTCCGTAATGCCCCAAACCGAAGGATGAGAAAGGCCATCGCCACCCAGTTTACTACCATCTATATTGCTAAAGTGATAGGTATTATTAGACAAATAAAATGCACCATCGGTTTTAGTAGCGAGCCAATACCCTCCCGATTTATCTTTTACCATGTCTATCATACTGGTATCAGATAGGCTGTATTTACTTTGTGTAATACGTGTGTTTTTTACCAACTCTTTGCTATTTAAATCAAATTTAAAGAGCCCTTTATTAGTCGCCAGATCTAGCTTTTCGCCTTCGTTGATGATGCGCCATACATTTAAATCGGCAATAACGGCTTGGTTTTTAAATGCTATGTCGGGGCGTTCAAACATGCCTGGCAAGTCGCTAATATCAACTTGATACAAGCCTTTAACGGTGCCTACTAACAACTGATTATTTTTAATGACCGAAAACGATTTAACGTTGTTTTGATAAATATGCTCAGCTTTGCTTTTTAAATGCTGCAGCGGCCTAATTTGCTCAGAGGCGATATCAAATACAAACGCCCCATGGCTTGTGCCTATAAAAATATACCCATTGTAATGAAAAAGCTCTCTTACTAAGGTGTTTTCGTATTCTTTAGGCAGCTCAAATAGGCTGGTTATTTTACCTGTTTCAATATCTAATTTAGCAAAGTCGCGACCACGCCCAATCCATAAGGTTTTGTCATCAACCGCTGCCATACTAAATACCGACTGGCTTAAAATTTGTTTTTCGCTGGTAGGTTGAGAAATAAATTGCTGGTAGGTGTCGGTACTTGGGTCGTATTTAAATAAGCCTGCAAGTAACGAGGCTATCCAAATATTACCTGCGGGGTCTTGGTAAATACAATCAATTATGGCTTCTTCAAGCTCGCCATTAGGGCCATTAATTGAAACAACTTGGTAACCATCATAACGGTTTAACCCCCCTTCGGTAGAGAGCCATAGGTAACCGTTATCATCAAGCAGCATAGTGTTCACATAGCTTTGCGACAGGCCTTCACTGGGGGATAAACGTTTAACCTGTGCGCCAACATGGCAACTAAATATAGCGATTAAAGCTATACAGCAACTAATGATCCAATGAACGCCTTTACTCATGGCTTGATCCGTTGTTTTTGTTATAGGTATTCGAGTGCGACTATATTTCGATGCGTATAAATATCAAAAAGTGCTTTTAAACCAGGAGTATATGTTAATACTTGGTTAAAACCAAGACTCGTATATAAAGCTGTAATATTTTTATAAGCAAAGGTGTAAAGCGGCATGCTTTGCTGTTTTATAGCGGCGCATACAAGTTGCTTTGCCAGCCCTTTTGCACGGTGCTGCGGGGCAACAAATACGGTTGATAAAAATAAAAAGTCGTGTTTATTTTGTATTCGACACGCCGCAACTATCTGCATTTCACTGTAAACAACCCAAACCTGATCTTGCTTATTAGCACGTCCTCTTACGCTATACAGTGCATAAAACTTATTAACTAATGGAATCTTAAGTGTGTCTAACTTTTGTACTGTATACATATATTAGCTTAGCATTAACGCCAAATACTGCTCAAACTGTTGCTTTAAAAACGTTTGCTCTGCCACTGGGCGGCTATGAATCGTATTATAAACTTGCTCACGTGTTTTTTTATTACGTTTAATTTGATAAGCCCAAAATGAGGCTTCGTAATCTAATTGAATCTGGTATTTTTGCTCTCGGGGTAAAGCACATAAATTAAAACTCACAACCACTCCTAAGTACGGTTAGTTATCCGCATTTATTATACGTATATTTGAACCCATTTACTGTTTAAAAAGCAACAAACATGGGCAAAAACCAAACTATTTTGGTATTATTCGCTGCGATCATTTGCCCTGTCCTCATTTTAAACGGAAGTAACCTTGCAGATACAGCTCAATGCTTTGTTTTTATTAGTCGTTTTATTTTTTAGTAAAATTACACTCGCCAATCACAATAGCGTTATATTTAACCGCCCGGCCGACTCAGCTCAAGCAAGCTATGCGCTCGCTTTACTCACATTAGCCTATAAAGAACTTAATTATGAAGTACACATAATTGATTTTAATCGCCAAAATGCCTTATTAGCAGCCAATAATGGGGTGTTAGATGGCCAACTTGGCCGCGATATAAGTATAGAGGCGGACAATAAAAACCTGATCAGAATTAACTACCCACTGTTTGACTATAAGCTTTTACTGTTTAAAAACTGCCAACCCAATACACTCGATAAGCTCGATAGTATTGCGGTTTTGTCAGGCTATCCAGTTCAGCACCATTACTTAAATGAGCATAAGTTTAACGGCAATATTATTGAAGTAAAAAATATTACGACCCAACTTAACCTACTAGCCCAGCATAAAGTTGATGGGGCAATTATGCTCGACTTTGTGCTTAAAGCCGATAACTTTTCCCTACCAGAGACCTGTATGCAAACCCAGCTGCTAAGTACATTTTCGCTCTATCACTATGTACATAAAAAGCACGCGGCTTTGGTAAGTAAATTATTGAATGCTTTAAATAAACTACACGATAACGGCACTAGCCGCGCATTGCGCGCAAAATACAATTTAAAACTCTAGCATGTACAACAAGGTTTAAAATTCAAAGCCTTGTTGTTTATCTAAAGTGGCTTGTGATTGCGCAGCTTGGCGCTTTTGTAAATACCGTTTGTAACGTTGCTGGCATAAGCTAAGTACTTTCTTTTTTTGCGCATTGCTTAACGCATTCCAATTAAAACGCTCATCCCGGCTTCGGTAGCAGCCTTTGCAATAACCTCGGTTGTTTACTTGGCAAATACTTTTACAGGGGCTTGGAATATCAAATATTTCAATTTGTTGCATTGCACCCCCTAAGTAGATTAATTGCTTTGTATGAGTATAGCGTTATTTATGCACAAAAAAAAAGCAGCGTTTACGCTAATGCCGATCAGTTAAGAAAT
>NZ_DJHW01000022.1:0-84230 GCF_002433295.1 Pseudoalteromonas sp. UBA6610
AAAGTGCCTTACTTAGATTAAGGTTAATAAAAATATAATTATAAACAGGGGCTAAGAGTGGAAAAAATCTGGCTTAAGCGCTACCCAGAAGGTATGCCTGAAACAATCGATCCTGAGCATTACAACTCGTTACTCGAAGTGTTCGAAAAAAGTTTTACCGATTACAAAGATTTACCTGCATTTACGAATATGGGTAAAACATTATCGTATGATGAAATAGATACAGCGACACAACGTGTTGCCTCGTATATTCAAAATGATTTAGGTTTGAAAAAAGGCGACAAAGTTGCCGTAATGATGCCTAACTTGTTACAAACGCCTATCGCTATTTTAGGTATTTTACGTGCAGGGTGTGTGGTGGTTAACGTAAACCCACTTTACACAGTACGAGAGCTTGAGCATCAATTAAAAGACTCTGACGCGTCAGCTATTTTTATATTGGCTAACTTTGCAGACACGCTTGAAAAAGCACTTGCAAAAACGGATGTAAAACACATTGTTGTTACCCAAGTGGGCGACATGGTGGGTGGTATTAAAAAGCATATCGTTAATTTTGTGGTTAAATACATAAAAAAAATGGTACCTAGCTACAGCCTACCAAATACAATTAAGTTTTCAGATGTGTTAGCAGGTGACCCTGCAAAGTATACGCGCCCAGAAATGAGCTTATCTGATCTGGCCTTTTTACAATATACAGGTGGTACAACCGGCGTATCTAAAGGGGCGATGTTAAGTCATGGCAACATGGTTGGTAACCTTGAGCAAGTATCGGGCTGTTTAGATAAAGTATTAGACCGTGGTACTGAAGTTGTTGTTACTGCATTACCGCTTTATCATATATTTGCGTTAACGGCTAACTGCTTAACGTTTATGAAATACGGTGGTTTGAATGTATTAATTACAAACCCACGTGATATGCCAGCTTTTGTTAAAGAGCTAAATCAGCATAAATTTACTGCTATTACCGGTGTAAATACCCTGTTTAACGGGTTACTTAATACACCAGGGTTTGCAGAGCTTGATTTTAGTCATTTAAAAATGTCATTAGGTGGCGGCATGGCGGTACAACGTCCTGTAGCCGAAAAATGGCAAAAAGTAACTAATTCTAAATTGATGGAAGGTTACGGTTTAACTGAGTGTGCACCGCTTGTAACTGTAAGCCCGTACGATTTAGAAGCTTATAATGGCTCTATTGGTTTACCTGCTCCTAATACCGAAATTAAGCTAATGCTTGAAAACGGTGAAGAAGCGGCAAAAGGTGAACCCGGTGAGCTATGGGTTAAAGGCCCACAAGTTATGCTAGGTTACTATAACCGCCCAGATGCAACCGCAGAATGTTTGCAAGATGGCTGGTTTGCTACCGGCGATATTGCCACATACGACGATGAAGGCTTTTTCTATATTGTTGACCGCAAAAAAGACATGATCATTGTATCGGGCTTTAATGTGTTCCCAAATGAGATAGAAGAAGTGGTTGCCATGCACGACGGCGTACTAGAAGTTGCGGCTATTGGTATTCCGCACGATGTAAGTGGCGAACAAGTTAAAGTTTTTGTTGTTAAAAAAGACCCTTCTTTAACTGAAAAAGATATAATAAATCACTGTCGTGATAATTTAACTAATTATAAGGTGCCTAAACTCGTTGAGTTTAAGGATGAGTTACCTAAAACAAATGTAGGTAAAATTCTCAGAAGAGCCCTAAAAGATTAGTAAACTATAAAAAAGCCGGCATTAGCCGGCTTTTTTATTGTAGGAGATTAAGTGCAATACCAATTGATCGAAACACAAAATCAACTCAACACCTTTGTTGAGCAAATAAAAAACAAGCCTATTTTAGCCATAGACACAGAGTTTATGCGCCGCCGTACTTTGTACCCTGAAGTTGCACTTATTCAAGTATATGATGGCGAGCATCTCGCCCTTATAGATCCACTTGCTGAACTCTCGCTATTTGAATTTTGGCAAATATTACAAGATCCATCAGTACTGAAAGTGTTGCATTCACCCTCAGAAGATATTGAAGTATTTCAAAAATATGCAGGCTTTGTACCCGCTCCATTGTTTGATACACAATTTGCTCTTCAGCTTTTAGGCGAAGGCAACTGTATGGGCTTTGCGCTAATGGTAAAAGAGCTATTAGGCATAGAAATAGACAAAAGTGAATCGCGAACTAATTGGCTACAGCGCCCATTAACTAAAAAGCAGCTCGATTATGCAGCCGCTGATACGTTTCATTTACTGCCTTGTTTTGAACTAATAATTGAGCGTATAAACAAAGCTGAGCTATTTGATATTGTAATAAATGAGAGCGAGTTAATTGCAAATAAACGCGCCTTTCAAACCCCAGATGAGCTGCTTTACAAAGATATAAAAAACGCATGGCAACTAAAACCGCACGAGCTCGCGGTATTAAAAGAATTAGCCGTATGGCGTCGTAATAAAGCTATTCGTAAAAATTTAGCGCTTAATTTTGTGCTTAAAGAGCACAACATGACGGAAATTGCTAAACGTGGGCCTTCGAGCTTAAATACGCTAAGACAAATTCCGGGTGTTGAGTCGATGGAAGTAAACCGCTCTGGAGTTGAAATACTAAAGTGTATTGAAAAGGCCAAAGCACTCCCGGTTGATGAGCATCCGCCTGTGCTTAAACGTTTAATTGATTTTCCGGCTTATAAAAAAGTAGCTAAAGATATTAAGCAAAAAATCACTAAAGTGGCAAAAGAGCAGGGTATACCAGAGGATGTAATGGCCTCTAAAAAGCAAATTAATCAGCTTATTAGCTGGAATTGGAAACTCACCGATGAGCAAAAGGTAAATCATATTAAACCTGATTTACTTAATTCTTGGCGCTACAGTTTTGTTAAAGACGCACTTAAAGAGTGGGATAATTAAACCCACTTTTTAAGCTAACAGGCTATGTTATACCAATTCGCAATAATATTTAATCATTTTTAGGGGCTAAACGTGTCGCTATCTGCGTTAAAAAATTCTCATTTAGAACAACTAAATAGCGATTTTTTTGCCTTGCTATCAACACGTTTTTTCATCCTCAAAATAGATCACTTAATTATGCGAATTGGTATTAAAAATCGGGCGCTACGCTGAACGTTAAACGCTTATGTGTAATGGGGTGATCTAGCGCCAAATACTCGGCATGTAAGTGTAACCTGTTGGCTTTTTTACCGTAATGTGTGTCACCAATAATAGGCATATTAAGCCCTAAGTGATGAGCGCAGTGTACTCTTAACTGGTGAGTGCGGCCCGTTTTAGGGTAGAGCTGTAGACGTGTAATATTGTTTTTTCGTTCAAGCACCTGCCATGTAGTAAGTGCGGGTTTGCCGTTTTTATAACAAACAAGCTGGCGTGGCTTATCGTCAAAATCAAGTCTCAAGGGCAGCTCTATCTTGCCACTGTCCTTGGGCACAATACCATCAACCAGCGCAATGTAACGTTTATCAATGGTGCGGGCAATAAATTGCTTTTGTAGTGCTTTGTGGGCTCGTTTATTGAGCGCCACCACTAATAAACCTGATGTAGACATATCTAGTCTGTGCACAATTAACGGGCCTGTAGCGTGCGGAAATTGCGTTTGAATACGTAAATACACAGAATCTTCAATATTGACACCTGGTACAGATAAAAACTCGCTGGGCTTGTTTACAATAACAATATCATCGTCTTGATAGACAATCGGCAGCGTTTTACCTTCAGCAGGGTTAACGAGTAGCGGGTTATCTTCTATGCTGAGGCCTTTTAACATGTGCGATAAAATAGGTTGGCACTTACTGTAGCAAGAAGGGTAATAGTTTTTATGTTGGCGTATTGCCGATTTAGGTGCGCCCCCCCACCAAAACTCAGCCATAGCCACTGGCTTTAAATTATTAAGGTAAGCGTATTGTAATAGCTTGGGCGCAGCGCAATCTCCCGCACCTGATGGCGGAGTATGCTCTGGCAATGCTGAAAATATGGCATTGAGATCTTTAACTTCATGCTCTGCATTTAAAAACTGGTACTGCGCAAACACTTGCTTTTGTAAGTTTTTAGATAAAACTTTACGGCGTTTTTTTAACTGTTTTATTTCGTCGTGTAGGGCATTAAGCGCCTGCTGTTGCTGAGTTATTTTATCATGCCAGTGATCTTTTATGCTTTGATAGTATTTTTTATCTTCTATGCTTTGTTTGGCCAATTCATTCAAGCTTGCTTGTTGCTCAGGCGTTATCGCTTGGCTTTGCTCAATTGCAAGTGCACTGCGCGCCTTTTTACGTGTTTTTCTATTGGCTTGCATTACGCTTTGTTGAGCGTGTAACTGCTGATCAAACGCGGCTTTATCGGCATTTAATGACGCTGTTAATTTATTCAATGTACTTGCATTTTCTAGGGCATGTATTTGCGCATTTATTTCGTTAATTATTTTACTTTCTTTTAAATAACTCACATCTTCCAGTGCCATTGTAGATACATTAGGCACGCATTTTATATCGGTATTTAAATTTTCAAGCTGGCCTGAATACGCCGCTAAAAAGCCAAGTTGTTGTTGCTGGTTTTGTACAACCAGTACACCAAACATTTTGCCATCATTCGTTGCTGTATTACTGCTGTCATTTTCGTTATACGGTAAATGCGTTTCAAGTTGCTGCTGCAATTGTGTTGCGGCTAAAACAGATAACGGATGAGGTTGGTAGTAAAAAGGAAACGTAAATTTATCTGGAAGCGGTATAGAATCTACAGAGCAATCAAATAAAGTAAAACAAGAAGCGTGATTTAACATAGCAAAGTAATAGCAGGCATAAAGCAAAGTAATGGGCTCATAATAACATATTCACTTAAGGGGTACTCGCTTAATCCTCTGCGGTTATTAAACCGCGCTTAGCTAAAAAGCGCACTAATAATAGTGTTAGGTTTTCTCTGCGTGCATTATTTGGCCATACCGCATAGTAACCAAGCGGCTTGAGTTGCCAGTTAGGTAAAATGTGAATGAACTCTTCTCGTGCTAATTGTTTTTTTACTAGGTTTTCGGGCAATATGCCAAGACCCAAGTTTTCAGATACAAAGTGACTTATTGCAAGCGCACTATTTACATTTACGCGCGACTTTTCACAAATACACACCACTTCGCCATTTGGAGAGGTAAAATCTACAGTGCTGCCGCGCATACTAAAATGAACCCAATCCCACTGTTTTAAATCGTTTGGGTGCGTAGGGGGTTGATGCTTACTCGCGTACTTACTTGAGGCAACTAAAAAGCGTTTACTCTCTCCAATTTTACGCGCCATGAGTGAGCTGTCTTCTAGCCAGCCAACTCGAATACTTAAATCGAGTCCTTCATCCATTATATTTATTACTTGGTCTGTGTAATTAAGAGACAAGTTCACTTTTGGGTAGGTTTGCACAAATTCTGCTATCGCGGCTGAAATTTCGGAGCTTGCTAAAAAGGCGGGCAGCGATATTTTTAAAGACCCTATAGGCTCATCACCCACAGAGTTAATCTCGTTCAAACCTGCCTCTGCGTGTTTTGTTATGTTTTCTACGTGGGCGTAAAATTTTTCACCTTCAGGGGTAAGCGACAATTTACGGGTTGTTCTATGTAATAAAGTGACGCCTAAAAACTGTTCTAAGTTAGAAACACTATGGCTAACACGTGAAGGTGCTATGCCAAGCTCCTTAGCTGCAATACGAAATGAACCGCCAGCAACCACTTTGGCAAAAATAGCCATGTGTCGTAAATAGTTAATCATTGTTCTGAAAGTCGGAATTGTATTGTGCCGTTATTGTATCTATTCGCTTGTGTATCTAAAAGTTATATTAACTGCGAATTCAACACTAGCCTTACAGTCCAATAATTTGGTTGATAAAAAAATCAGGAATAACAATGAACACATTACAAAAAACTATAGTTGCCGCAATTGCTTTAGCGTGTACCACGCCTACTTTAGCTAGTGCAGAGGGATTTTATGGAACTGCACATGTAGGCTATAGTTCGCAAGCAAATGACTCTCAAGCCATTGGTAACAATATTGCCGTAGATAGTGATTTTCCATCTGAATTTGATGCCGGTGAGGGCAGTGTAGGCAGTATTGGTTTAGGTTATCAGTTCAATCCTCAATTTAGAGTAGAGGCGCGTATTAGCTATCATGATACTGACTATAGCGATACAAAAGTTGGCGTGGGTGCACGCGAAGGTGAGCAGTATGTATTAAAGGGGGATTTAAAAACTACCACTTATACAATTGAAGGCTTTTACGATTTTGATAACAGTACCGCGTTTACGCCTTATATTAAAGCGGGGTTAGGGGTTGCCGATAACAGCTATTCTGCAAAATTAGGTGGTGCAGGCATTAGCGCCTTTGACGCATTCGATGGAAATGTTGATGGCTATTACGATGCGTATGCTGATGACGATTCAACTGAATTTACATGGAATATTGGTGCAGGGGTTAACTATCAAATAACTAAAACTATGTCGTTATACACTGAGTATCAATACATTGAATTTGGTGATGTGCAAACGGGGCAAGATGCATTTACTGATGGCTTTAAAATTGACAGTGCAGCAAGCCATGAGTTTTTACTTGGTTTACGTGTAAACTTTTAAATTTAAAACACAACACAATGCACCACATACGTGTAGTGAGTGTGCAAAGCAAAAAGCGGCATTTAAAATGCCGCTTTTAGTTGTGCTACTTTTTTTCTTCGTCAGGTAATGTCACGTTGAGCTCAAGTACCGCTAAATCATCTTCGTTTTGATCAAACTGTACCTGCACTGCATCAGTGTTTACATTTACGTACTTACGGATCACATCTAAAATATCTTGTTTTAATTGTGGTAAGTAATCCGGTGTTCCGCGTTGCGAACGCTCGTGCGCGACAATGATCTGCAATCGCTCTTTTGCTAATGACGCGCTATTTTTCTTTTCTGAGCGGAAGTAGTCAAGTAAAGACACATTAACCTCCAAAAATCCGTTTAAATAAGCCTTTTTTCTCAACATCTAAGAAGCGAAAATCGACTGTTTCACCGAGTAAGCGATTGATTGCATCAGCGTATGCTTGCCCTGCATCTGAATCACCATCAAGTATTACTGGTTGGCCTGAATTAGAAGCACTTAATACCGCTTGCGACTCAGGGATAACACCAAGTAAAGGAATCGACAGAATATCTTTAACATCTTCTACCGATAACATTTCACCTTTTTCAACTCGCTCAGGGTTGTAGCGTGTTAATAATAAGTGTTCTTTAATATTTTCTAGGCCTTCTTCAGCACGTTTTGATTTGCTGTGTAAAATACCTAAAATTCTGTCTGAATCTCGAACCGAAGATACTTCAGGGTTTGTTGTCACAATTGCTTCATCAGCAAAGTACATGGCCATCATTGCGCCGGCTTCAATACCTGCAGGTGAATCACACACAATGTAGTCAAAGTCTTCTTTTAGTTCGTTTAAAACGCGCTCTACGCCTTCGCGGGTAAGGGCATCTTTATCACGTGTTTGTGATGCGGGTAGTAAAAATAATTTTTCAACGCGTTTATCTTTAATAAGCGCTTGATTTAGGTTGGCTTCGCCGTTTATTACGTTTACAAAATCGTATACTACGCGGCGCTCACACCCCATAATTAAATCTAGATTACGTAAGCCAATATCAAAATCGATAATAACTGTTTTATAGCCTTTTAAAGCTAAACCGGTGCCTATTGCAGCACTTGATGTTGTTTTACCAACACCGCCTTTACCAGAGGTAACGACAATTACTTTTGCCATGAGATTTATCCTTTAACCAAAGCTGAAATTTCTAATGATTCGTTTTTTTGTTGTATTTGTACTGCATTGCCCCAGTGCTCACCTTGTAATGAGTCGCTGATCCAGTAATTGCCATCAATTGAAACCAATTCGGCTTCGAGCTTTTGGCAATAAATGCAGGCGTCTTTAATCCCTTTTGCACCTGCAATAGCACGCCCGCGTAAGGTGCCATAAATATGCACATTACCATCGGCTATTACTTCTGCACCATGGCTAACTGCACCAAGTACAATTAAGTCTCTGTCTTTTGCATAAACTTGCTGCCCTGAGCGTACCGTGCCATTAATTACTTGCGCAGGTAGGTACACGTTTTTTTCAACAATAGAGGTATTTGGCGCCTCTTGTTTAACGGGTGCACTTTTAGCATCTTGCGAGTAATTTAGTACAGAAAGGCCAGCGGCTTTAGCTTGCGTGTGTTGCTCATCTGAGCCATTACAAACACCTACAGCATTAAAGCTCATACGCTCAATGAGAGATTTTAAATGTACAAAATCAAGTGAGCTGTTTTTAATTTCTTCTAAATTAACAACAATAGGCGCTCCTTCAAAAAAACGAGGAGCTTGGGCTATTTTTACATACAACTGTTCTGCTAGAAGGGCGATATCAGTGCTATAAAGATGCAATACTGACAACGTGAAAAGGTTCCCTTTTAGCTCAAAAATTTGTTCCGACATACACGCTCAATTGATTTGTCTGATTAGAAATTAATTTTTAGATAAACGTAGGCTGAATAAGGCCTTTAATGAAATTTCTAATCTAATTTTTCTAACTTATTATTACTCTCATGTTATAGTGTGCGGCAATGTTAAGCAAGATTAAATAGGGCCATTATGCTCACTGCGGTATATAAAAGTAAGAAAAAAGCGGATACCTTCTTATTTGTTGAAAAAAGAGATGATTTTAGTAAAGTGCCTGAACCTTTACTGGCTATGTTTGGTCAACCTATTTATGTAATGATTATCAATTTAGCAAAGCGTGATCATTTAGGCGGTGCCGACCTTGAAACAGTAAAAGCAGCGTTAGCTGACCCAGACAAGGGTTACTATTTGCAAATTCCACCGCCGGAAGAAAATTTACTTAGCCAATTACGAAAAGAAAACGGAGTTGATAGTGATTAAAAAGTTAGCCGTAATTTTATGCTCAGTGTGTTTAAGTGGCTCTGTAGTTGCTAAAACGCAGGCCGAATTTCAAACTTATTTAAGTGACTTAAAACAAGAGGCCATTGCTAAAGGGTACGATAGCAAGTTAATAGATGATGCATTTGCGACTGCCTCATACAAAGAAAAAGTAGTATCTGCTGATAAAAACCAGCCAGAGGTTAAAGAAACCCTCGAAACCTACTTACCAAAACGTGTACCGCAATGGAAAATTGATCGTGCACGTAAACTCTACGCAGAAAATAAAGATGTATTGGAACAAGTTGCAAAAGAGTTTGGCGTACAAGCACGCTTTATAGTGGCATTATGGGGCCTTGAAAGTAACTTTGGCACAATACAAGGTGGCCATAATGTTATTTCATCGCTAGTGACGCTTGCCTTTGATGGTCGTCGTGAAGCACTTTATAAGCGCCAGCTTTGGGCAGCATTAGATATTTTAAAGTCAGGCCATATTACGCTTGATAAATTTAAAGGCTCTTGGGCTGGAGCAATGGGGCAAACTCAGTTTATGCCTACCTCTTTTAACGCCTACGCTGTTGATTACAATAACGACGGCCGTAAAGATATTTGGACCACAAAAGAGGATGCATTTGCATCTATTGCCAATTATTTAAAACAAGAAGGTTGGAATGACTCACTAACTTGGGGTCGCCAGGTAAAATTACCTGAAAATTTTGACAGTAAATACGTGCTAAAACGTGGCACTAAAACACGTAAGCAATGGTTAGAATATTGGAACGACTCAGAGCGCTCGCTTGCAGACTGGCAAGCACTGGGTGTACGCAAAGCTGACGGGTCTGACTTACCTAATGTTGATGTACGCGCTGCACTGGTAATGCCCGATGACATTAATGGGCGTATGTACTTAGCGTACGATAACTACAAAGTGTTTATGCACTGGAACCGCTCATATTACTTTGCCACCAGCGTGGGCTATCTATCAGATAGAATTGGGTATCCAAAAATATAATTTATACGCTGTTGTGTAATAAAAAAAGCCGCTAAGCGGCTTTTTTTATTTGTTTAATCATGTTCTTTTTTAAATATTTTATCTTTTAAATCGATAACCTTGCCAATTCCTGAACCAAGCTTCATTAACTTATTAAGTTGCTCTGGGCTTAAGCGTTGTAATTCTGAAGACCACTTAGTAACCGTTTCGAGTAAGTTGTGGATTTCGCCCATTTGCTTTTGTGCATAGCGCTCTTCTTCGTTGTTTGCTTCGTCTAAAAGGTTATCACGCAGCAAACTTAGGGTAGGATCTATTTCACGCTTTTTACGCTCTTCAAATACGCGATTAGCCATATCCCAAATTTCACCCGCTGGGGCGTAATATTCTTTACGATCACCAGGGATATGATGCACTTTAATTAATTGCCATGACTGGAGCTCTTTAATTCCCATGCTTACATTGCCACGCGAGATACTTAGCGCATCGGCAATCTCATTTGCGGTCATGGGCTCTTTGGTGATGATCAGCAAACCGCACATTTGGCCAATCGTACGATTGAAACCCCAACGGCTGCCCATTTCACCACAGTGCATAACAAAGGCTAAGTTTTTTTCAGATAGACTCATAGCTTTTTAAGTTTCAGTAAATTCAGAAAGTAATGCTAGCACGCTTATAAATTATAGCAACGTTTAGCCTGGTATCTTTTGTAGAGTATTAAATCAAGATTAGGTTTAATTTACTCCTACTTTTAGTAGGAGTAAATTAATTGCTTAGGCAGGGTTAAAGTGTGTAGCTAAAGCTGAGCTTAGCGTTGCGCTCTTCGCCTGGCATACCACCTAAAAACATGGCTTTAGAGTAGTACTTTTTATTAAACAAATTGTTTAAATTAAGCTGCATGTGCCACTTATCAGTGGTGTACGAAACTGCTGCGTCGTACACCGTGTAGCTTGGTACATAGCCATCAGGAATACTAAATGAGCTTGAGTTAGTGCTTCTGTTATCTACAAAAGTAATACCGCCACTTATGTTAATAGCCTCAGGTAGGTTAAACATATCGGCGTAGTAGGTAACCCACGTACTTGCCGTTACATACGGTACGCCTTTTTGGCGCGTATCGTAACTGCTGCTATTTGGATTAGATTTATCGCGGGCATCTTGGTATACGCCGTTTACATTTACTTTCCATTGCTCGTTTAAGTGCGCATTTAAATCGAGTTCAACGCCTTTGGTTTGCTCTTCACCATCGTAGTAGCTTTCTACTACATCAGGCCCAGACACTCCGGCTTCATACAGTGGGTTTGTGTATTCAAGGTTTGTACGCGCGCTTTCAAATACTACCAGTGATGCTAAAAGCTGATCATCAAATGCTTTAAATCTAAAGCCTAAATCGTTACTGATAGACTCAGAGTCTTCACGGTCGGCCTCTGTACCTGCTACTGAGCCTAATACACTGTAGGCAGTACGGCCTTTAGCGTGGTTAATAAACACGGAAAAGTTTTCAGTAGGCTGATACGTTGCGCCTAAGTTATAAGTTAAGCCACTGTCTGATGTGTTTGCTTCAGGCGTTGGCTCAGCGCGGCTTGAGCTATAACGCTCATCTACACCATAGTGCTCATATGTTTGCTTAATGCGATTATAAGCAACACCAACTCGAGTTGTAAGCTGCTCAGTAATATAGCCTACGTGTTGAATACCTAAGCCCCACGCTTGTACTTTTTTGTTGTAGTCACTTGTTTTTAGCGGGTCGTAGTCATCAAAACTGCCTGTTGGCCAATTTGGCGAGCGCATATCATAAATATATGGCAGCGTGCCTTGGTAAAGTACATTTCCTTCGCTGTCGTAAATAACTTTGTCTGCATCGTAAATAGAATACTGTTTAAAGCGAATGTCTCTGTCTTCGTAGTTTGCATTAACCAGTAATTCGTTATCCACGTCGCCTAACATAAAGTCATAGCGCAAATCTAAGAAATACTGCCATGACTTTTCATCAGCTTCTACTTGGCGGTATTCTTGGCGTCGCGCTGCAAACGGGTAAAGCACACCGTCTTCAACTAACGGGGCACGCGGGTCGTTATTTATAATGCCATCGCGTGTTGAATACACATAATTAAACGCACCTGTTTGACGAGCAAAGCTTGATGTGTAGTTACGGTACTGTAACTGCTGATTTAAAAATAAATCATCTGTAATAAAGTAATTATGGGTTAGCTTAAAGCGAAGCTCTTCACCTTCATTATCATCCGCCATAGGAGAGATAATACCGTTAGTACCAAAATCGTACGGGGTAAGGCCATCGGTTGATGAAAGCGACTGTGCCAATTGTGTTTGTTGAGCCGCAGTTAATTGAACACCATTACCAGATGGGTCATTTACTAAATCTTCGCCAGTTACTTCACCTGCAGTTAAACCATTGGCGGTTTCTGCATTATAAATTCGAATAGGGTGGCCAATAGAATCTACTGCAATTGAGTCTTTAATATAGGCAGCAGAGAGCATGATATCTTGCTTGTCACTTAGTATGTATTTAAGCGAGGTATAAATTTCGTCGCGGTCTTCTTTTAAATCACGAAAGCCATCGCTTGAGGCCGTTTTAGCCATTACGCGATACGCTAGGTCATCGGTAATCGCATTGGTGCTATCAAAGGCAAGTGAATAACTATCCCATTGGCCAAGTTCGGCAGATATTTTATGTTTTTCTTCAAACTCAGGCTTTTTTTCAATCAGATTTATAACACCACCAGCACTGCCTATACCATATAAACCGGTAGCAGGGCCTTTAAGTACTTCAACCGACTCAACATTAGTGAGTGAACGAGTTGGGTTAAATGTATTACCTAAGCCTGCACCGCCATACATACCATCGTAAGTGTAATTAGCATCAAGACCACGAATGACTAAATTGTCGCCTATACCGTAGTTATTACCGGCTTGAGTTAAACCACTTACATTACGTACAAGCTCTTGTAGGCTATCTACACCTTGTGACTCTATAAGTTCACGGTCAATAATAACAACCGGTGCCGGTGTTTCCATTAAAGACATGTCTGATTTAGTTGCAAGGCCTGAGCTCATTACAACTTGGTTTTGCTTTTCGTAAACGCTGATGCGCTCAATGTCTTTTTCAGCCGTTGTTGCAGCAACCGCTAATGATGCGTTTAAACACGCAAGTGTAACAAGAGAGTATTTGAACTTTTTCATATTGATAATTATTCGCATTCCATAAAGTTTGCGAATAGTAATAGTTATTATTCGTTAAGTGAATAAAAAATTCTAAAAAAGTGAAATTAATTGCGTAGTAGGTGAGTTATTGTTCTAAAAAGTAAATTTAAGGTTAAATTAATGCGGTAAATAAAAAGCATGAAAGTGTAAGCTTTCATGCTTTTGTAAAATAATACATTAATTAGTGACTATTTTTTATAAACAACGCCTGCTTTCATAACAAAAGGAATGCGCTCAAGCACAGAGATATTTTTAAGTGGATTACCTTTTACGGCAATAATGTCGGCTGCAAACCCTGACTTTAGCTGACCCAGTTTATTATCCATTTTTAATAGCTTTGCACTGTTAATGGTGGCAGCTTGTATTGCTTGTAATTCGCTCATGCCAAATTTAACCATACGGCTAAATTGTTTTGCATTATCGCCATGAGGGTAAATAGCAGCATCGGTACCAAATACCATATTTACACCGGCTTTTACTGCGCGGTTAAAGCTGTCGCGCTGCTTTTTAGACACTTGGCGTTCTTTATTGAGGTTTTCTTCATCTACCCCATTTTGCTCACCAAAACTCAGTGTGTATTCTGTATTATAAATGTCCATTGATAACCACGTGCCATGTTTTTTAGCAAGTGCGATGGCTTCATCATCTAAAAAGCTGGCATGTTCAATACTATCTACGCCGGCTTTTATAGCTGTTTTAATACCACTTGTGCCATGTGCATGAGCGGCTACAGGTAAATCACGCATGTGGGCTTCATCTACAATGGCTTTCATTTCTTCAAATGAATACTGCTGTACACCCACTTTTGTCCCTTTAGAAAAAACGCCCCCCGTGGCGCAAAACTTAATGGCATTAGCGCCATACTTTATGTTTTCTCGTACTTTTACACGTGCAGCCCATGGGCCATCGGCTACCCCTGTTGAAGTGTATTTTAGCTCTGGTGGTAAACGGTTATTATCGCAATGTCCGCCTGTGATCCCAAGCGAAGGGCCAGCTGCCCAAATACGCGGGCCTACAATATCTCCGGCGTTAATACCATCACGCACTGCAATCACGCTATAGCCCTCGGCCCCTACATTTCTGAGGGTTGTAAAACCAGCAAGTAATGTTTTTTTAGCAAAGTGCGCGGCTTTAATGGCCATGCGCGGTACCGACTGACTTAAACGCTCACTTCGAGATACCGTAGGGTCGCTGGTCAAATGTACATGCATATCCATAAGGCCCGGCATTAAAGTGAGCTCGGGTAAATCAATATGCTGATCGTTTTTGCTCATGCTCGGCTTTTTGTTTTGTGCAACGTTAGTGATCACCCCATTATCAATGGTGATCAGCGGCGATTGAATAACCTCGCCAGTTGTACATCTACCATGGCTTTAGCAGATATATAAGTAAGGGCTTGCGCGTTAAAGCTTCCTAAACACATAAGTGCAACGGAGGCACTGAGTAGCTTTTTTTTCATTGTTTTTTCTTCTGGTGGCGGTTTAATTAATTGAAATGTAACAACCTAATATAAAAGTGTAAATATAATAGGTTAATCGCCACTTATCGTAATTTCTTTATTAACGCAGGTTAAGTGCGCATAATCGGCTGACGATACTAAAAAGGATTACCATGAAATCAATTAAATTAGCCTTAGTTGCCAGTGGCGTTATGTTTGCTTTAAGTGGCTGTATGAACACACAAACCAGTAATAACACTGGCAATAGTGCACAGCTAAACACGTCAAGCGCACCTGCGGCTATTGTTTCAGAGCTCTCTTATGAGCAGCAATTAGATGTACTTGTAGCACAGTACTACAACGAGTTACTCAGCTTTAAACCTATTAATGCAACTTATAGTGGTCGCAGTGAATTTAATGATAAGTTTACCCCCGCTATTACCCAAAAGAATAGGGCAAAAAAAGCCGCGTTTTACAAAAAGTATCAACAACGTTTAACACTTATTGATAAGTCGCAGTTAACAGGGCAAGCGTTACTCAGCTATGAAATATTACAAAGAGACCTAGCACTTAATTTAGAGGGAATGCAATTTCCAAGCTATATGCTGCCTATTAACCAAATGGCGGGAGCGCATAATACCTTTGCAGGTTTTGGCTCGGGGCAAAGTGCGCAGCCATTTAATACCGTAGAAGATTACAATCATTTTATAAAACGAAGCGAAGGCTTTATTTCCTGGCTCAGCAGTGTAGAGTGCGCGATGGCGAAAGGGATTAAAGCGGGCATTACCTTACCAAAACCATTAGCTAAAAAGCTTCAGCCACAATTTGCTGCGCATGTGGTTAAAAATGCAGAGGATTCGTTATTTTGGGGGCCAATTAAAAACTTACCAGCCTCATTTACTGCACAGCAAAAGCAGCAAATAACGGCGCAATATAAAGCACTTATTATGCAGCAATTAGTGCCTGCATATAAAAGTATGAGCGACTTTTTAGCCAATCAATACATTCCTCAAAGCCGAGAAACGGTAGGTTATAGTGACTTGCCTAATGGTAAAGCTTGGTATGAATATCAAATTAAAAAAAATACCACGTTGAGCCTTTCTGCAGATGAAATACATGAGATTGGTTTAAGTGAAGTTTCGCGTATTTTAAGTCAGATGAAAAAAGTAAAACACGAGGTAAGTTTTAACGGCACCTTGGATGAATTTTTTCAGCACTTACGTGATTCGGACCAATTTTATTACGATACGCCAGAGGCATTAATTGCAGCATATGAAGATATAAAACAAAAAATAGATGCGCGCGTCCCTTTATTGTTCGATGTTGCGCCTAAAGCCCCTTATGTTGTAAAAGCGGTTGAACCTTATCGAGCTCAATCTGCAGCGGGTGCATCTTATGCAGCGCCGGCACCTGATGGCTCTCGACCAGGTATTTTTTACATCAATACTTATAACTTAAAAGCGCAGCCAAAATTTTTATTAGAAACACTCTCTATACACGAAGCCGCGCCAGGCCATCACTTTCAAATTGCTTTACAGCAAGAAATAGATGGCCTTCCAGATTTTAGAAAATTTGGCGGCTACACGGTATTTGCAGAGGGCTGGGCGTTGTACGCAGAAAGCCTAGGAAAAGAGCTGGGTTTATTTACCGACCCTTATATGTGGTACGGGCGTTTGGCCGATGAGCAACTTAGAGCAATGCGCTTAGTGCTTGATACAGGCTTTCATGCAAAAGGCTGGACTCGACAGCAAGGTATCGATTACATGCTGGCCAATTCGTCAATGGCTAAAAGCGATGTGATAGCAGAAGTTGAGCGTTATATTGCATGGCCTGGCCAAGCACTGTCGTACAAATTGGGGCAATTTAAAATTCAACAATTACGTGACTACTCTAAAAAAGAGTTAGGTGATAAGTTTGATATTAAAGCGTTTCATACGCAAATATTGATTGATGGTGCCTTGCCGATGCCTATTTTAGAGGAAAAAATTAAACGTTGGGTTGCTGCCAGTAAATAGCAAAATGCACAAAGCCTGTACAAATAAAGGCACGGGCTTTGCGCACGCTGTAGCAATACGTTAGAATGCGCGCTCTTTAGGGGCGCGAGTAAATTATGTTTGATCAAGAGTTAGCAAATACACAGTTTTGGCTTAAAAAAAGCTTAGCCGATATGAACCAAAACGAATGGGAAGCGATTTGTGATGGTTGCGGAAAATGCTGTTTAAATACCTTTATTGACAGTGAAGATGAAGACGAATTTACCGCCACCGACCAACTACGTGAAGGCGAAGAGCTTATTTTCACCAACATTGTTTGCCAATACCTTGATAACAATACCTGTGGTTGTAGCGAATACGAAAACCGCCAAACGCTTGTCCCTTCTTGCGTTAAACTAACCAAAGCCAACCTTAAAGATATCTTTTTTATGCCGCAAAGCTGTAGTTATCGCCGTCTTCATGAGGGGCGAGGTTTAGCCTCTTGGCATCCGCTATTAAATCAGGGTGACAAAACCCAAATGCATGCGCTTGGTATTTCTGTTAAAGATAAAACCGTAAAAGACTGTGACGTAAAGCTGGATGACTTTGATTTATACATTGCTGAGTGGCCAACAAAGGATTGCGACTAATGAGCGAGCTTAAGGCTGTAATAGGTTTAATTAACCCAAAAAGCCCGACAAATGTTGGCGGCGTTTTACGTGCCGCGGGTTGCTATGACGCTAAACAAGTATTTTTTACCGGTAGTCGCTACTTAAATGCTAAAAAGTTTCATACCGATACTAAAAATGTTGTTGAGCGTATTGCACTTACCGGCACTGATAACTTACTCAGTGTAAAACCTGAAGGTGCAAAGGTTGTGGTTATTGAGCTGATTGAAGGCGCCACGGCGTTACCTGATTTTAAACACCCTGAAAACGCATTTTATGTATTTGGGCCAGAAGACGGCTCAGTATCAAAAGAAGTTTTAAAATGGTGCGATGAAGTGGTTTACGTACCTACAATTGGTTGTATGAACCTTGCGGCCACCTGCAATGTGGTACTTTACGACCGTTTAGCCAAACTTGGCGGGGTGGAGAGCAGCGACTCAACTATTATTAATTCTCGTGATACCAATAATAAAATGAAGTGGGTAAAAGCTTAAGCAGCCACAGCTGTAATTTTAATTAAAATTTCTTTTACTTTATGTACTAAGTTCTACACTTTAGGAACATATTGTAAATGAAATTTAATTATGCGTTTATTTTTAATCCTCATACTCTTTTCATCTTATTGTTTTGCTGAGGTTCCTGTGACCTACATGCAAGATGATACTCGTCACACTGTAATAGGTGAGCGCTATAAATCGGGTTACCTATTTAGCGCGCCTAACAGTAAAGGCACTATCCATGTGGTAACCGAAGATTGGCCGCCTTACATTGGGAACAAACTTTGTAACAAAGGGTGGGTATACCAATTTGCGGTATCTACATTTAACAGTGCTGGCTATAATATTTATATTGAATTTGTACCCTGGGCTAGAGCTGTCAGAGCCGTTGAACTAGGCACAGCGGATATTTTATTGCCAGAGTACTTTATTGAAGATACAGCCCCTTCTGATTACGTACCAAACCATACTCGTCGAAAATTACTTGGCCTTTCAAATTCGTTTTCGGGCGGCAATATCGGTTTTTTAAAACGCAAAGGCGAGCCCGACAGGTTTAATGGCAATTTAAAGTCGCTTAAAGGCTCGCGTATTGGTGTTGTAAGAGGGTATCAAAATACCCCTGAGTTTGATGCCATGATGGATAACAACGAATTTATCATCATTAATGCCGTTGATGATTTACAGCTGGTAAAGTTACTTGCGGCAAAGCGTGTAGATTTAATTATAGGCGACCCCGCTGTGTTACTTTACTCGGTAAAATATGCCGCTTTACCCGATAGCGAAAAACAGACCCTACTTAGTGCTATTGAACCAGAAAGCAAGGCAATTCAATATAACCCTTTATATTTTGCGATTAGTAAAAAAACACCAAACTGGCTCACTGTATTAGAAGATATTAATACTGCTTTATATAAATTTAAAAATAGCGGCGAAACCCAAAGGATGAAACAGGCTTTATTAAATGAATGTGATTAATTGTAACGTTCCAATTATTTTGTACTTATAATGTGTCGCAAACGTGTAAAATCATTTTCAACTTGTTAATGGAGTGAAAATGACGTGAGTGAAATAAATACCAATCAATCATTTGCGGTCAAAGAGCAACAAAATAAAAATTACCTGTTACCGCTGACTGCAATGACCACACTGTTTTTTTTATGGGGTTTTATTACCGTTTTAAACGACGTACTAATCCCTCGTCTGAAAGGCGTTTTTGACCTAACTTACTTTGAAGCAATGCTCGTACAGTTTTGCTTTTTTGGCGCCTATTTTATTGTCTCTATTCCTGCTGGAATTTTGGTTAAACAATTAGGTTATAAAAAAGGCATACTAACCGGCCTAGTGGTTGCCTCGATTGGCTGTATGTTGTTCTACCCTGCGGTAGTGGTGCATGAATACTGGTTGTTTTTAGGTGCTTTATTTGTACTGGCTGCTGGTGTAACTGTTTTGCAGGTTTCTGCGAACCCGTATGTTGCTGCTTTAGGGCCAGAAAAAACCGCCTCATCTAGGCTAAATTTAGCGCAAGCACTTAATGCCTTAGGGACAACAGTAGGCCCGTATGTTGGAGGTATCCTGTTTTTTGGTACCGCAGGTACATTAGCGGCAAGCGCTGCTTCTGCTGAATCTGTAAAAGTACCTTATTTAATGTTAGCAGCGGCCTTACTTATTATTGCTATCGTATTTGCCTTTATTAAACTTCCTGAAATAGAAGGCCATAAAGAAGAAAATAACCCGGTTAATGAAACTCGTTCACTAACACAGGCACCTCATTTAACAATGGGCGTATTTGCTATATTTTGTTATGTCGGTGGTGAAGTTGCTATAGGTAGTTTTTTAGTTAACTTTTTTGGCGAAGCACATATAGCTGGGCTGGAAGAGCACGCTGCTGCTGCACTGATCAGTTACTATTGGGGCGGAGCAATGGTTGGGCGCTTTATTGGCTCTGCTGCGCTACAAAAAATAGCGCCATCTAAAGCATTGGCATTTAATGCCTGTATGGTAATTGCCTTATTACTTGTGACTATATTTACGCAAGGCAATGTAGCCCTGTACGCGGTATTGGCCATTGGTTTATTTAACTCAATTATGTTCCCGACTATATTTTCTGTAGCGATAGAGCGCTTAGGCTCATTAACCAGTAAAGGCTCTGGTTGGTTGTGTTTGGCAATAGTAGGGGGTGCCTTGGTGCCTTTATTACAAGGTTACATTGCTGATGTTGTTAATATTCAGCAAAGCTTTTTTGTTCCGCTAGTATGTTATGTATTTATTGCTTGGTATGGCTTAAACGTGGTTCGTTTAGCTAAAAAGTGGTAAATACTCCCCGATGAAAGAGCGACTGAATACGTATTCAGTCGCTTTTTTATTACTATTTTATAGGAACGTTCCAAATGCGGGTTTGTTTTTTAAAAAGCAGTGGTGTTACAACTGTATAGTGAATAGAGGTGGTTCTTTATTCTTATTTTAAGTACATAACCTGCTTATCTACCTCATTAACGACGACATACCTTTAAATTTTTGCTAAAAATATAATTAATAACAAAAAATAAAAAAGGGCAGTCATGCTTAACTCACTTAAATTCACCTCAAAAGTGACTATTGCAGCATCTATGGTACTGGTTATTGTACTGGGTTTATTTGCTATAAATAATTACATCGCCATGCGAAACCAAACGCAACAGCAGCTCGATTTAGTCCTTAAGCAAAATTCAGAATCTACCTCACAAAACATTGCAAGCTGGCTTAACGCTAAACTCACCATAGTAAAATCGATTGCACAAACTCACAAAAACAGTGATCAAAAACAGTTAACCCTTGCCCAGCTTAATACTGCTAAATACGCTGGTGGCTTTAAAAACACGTATATAGGTAAACCAAGTGGTTTATTTATACTTAACGATCAAAGCATTGTGTTACCTTCTGATTTTGATGCCACCTCGCGCCCTTGGTATAAGTTAGTTGAAAATAAAAGCTATACCGCATTTACCACCCCGTATATTGATGTAACCACCAACGAGCTGACTATATCTGCCGTTGTGCCCATTCAAAGCAATGGCCGCTTTAGTGGCGTAGCGGGTGCAGATATAGACATGCACACAGTGACTGAAATAATTAACGATATTGATTTTTTAGGGTTAGGGTATGCTTTTTTAGTAGATAAAAATGGCCAAGTGCTGAGCCACCCTAATAGCGAACTTAATTTAAAAAACACCGCCGAATTATTTGGCCAACCTACCGCACTTAATAGCGAATTTACACAATATGATATAGCGGGTGAGCCGCAGTTGATATCGTTTACTAAAATACGTGGCATAGATAATGTTGACTGGTATTTAGGTGTCGTTATTAATAAAAACCAAGCCTATGCAGAGGTGTCTCGCTTTGGTGTTAACGCGCTTATTTACATGTTAGTGGGAATTGTTGCCATTATTGTGTTTATGCAATTTTTACTGCGTTACTTAATGCAACCTATGGCGCGCCTAAATGATGCACTAGAAGATATTGCAAAAGGCGAAGGCGATTTAACCAAACGTTTAAAGGTTGAAAACAATGATGAGTTTGGCCAAATTAGTCACTCGTTTAACATTTTTATTGAAAAAATTCAGCACTCTATAGAACACGTTAAATTAACGACTGAACAACTCGATAGCGTAATAGCCAGCGTGGTGTCGCAGACACATTCTTCACTAGCCATGCACCATGACCAAACAAAACGTACTGATAGTGTGGCCATGGCGGTTAATAATTTTTCACAATCGGCTATGGCTATTGCTAATAACGCCAGTGACGCTTCTGTAATTGCTAAAAATGCAGATGAGCATTCAACACAAAACCAGCAAACCTTATTGCACAGCGTTAATAGTATTCATCAGTTATCAGCCAATATGGAACAAGCGCAACACACTATTAATAGCCTTAACGCGCATACAATTAGTATTGGGCAAGTGCTTGAGGTGATTAAAGGTGTGAGCGAGCAAACCAACTTACTTGCTTTAAATGCGGCAATTGAAGCTGCAAGAGCAGGCGAAGCTGGGCGCGGTTTTGCTGTTGTGGCTGATGAGGTACGCCAGTTAGCTCATCGAACTCAGCAATCAACCCAAGAGATTGAAGATACCGTAGGGCAATTACAAAGAGGCTCAAACCAAGCGGTAGAACTGATGAAAACAAGCATTCAAGACAGTGAAAAAAGCGTAGAGCACGCTGAAGGTGTGAGCGTGTTAATGGGCCAAATAATAGAGTCAATAAAACAAATTAGCATTGCTAATCATAGTGTTGCCAATGCCACTGTTGAGCAAAACGACCTTGTTAAAGTGCTCGACGCAGACATTACAAGCATGAGTGAGTTATCGGTACAAAGCCAAGAAAATTTAAAAAACACCCTCAATGAATGTACTAAACTTAAACAACAATTTAGTGATTTAGAGCAAATGGTTCAAAAGTTTAGAGTTTAAAATATGCCAAAAAAATCGGTTACAGGACAAAGTTGGTTAAGCCTTATTAACATAGATAAGGTGTATAGCTCGGATAAACAGCGCCAAGCATTTTCACTATTCACCATGATAGCCATTGCTATTATTGTTATCTCTATGTTGGTGGTGTTTAACTACACGGTGTATTCGCCTATTCTTACCACGTCGTTAATAGCGGTTAATATTACCCTTATTAGCGGCACTTTTTATTTTATAAAAACAGCCAAGCTCGAAATGGTTGCACTTATAAGTATGTGTATAGTGTTTATTATGTGTGTGGCCCTTACGTATACAGGCGGAAAAGAAAATACCGCGCTTTATTGGCTAATGTTTTACCCAGTAGTGTGTTTTGCCTCTTTAGGTGTAAAGCATGGCTGCAGGCTTGGCTTAGGCTTATTATTGTGCTGCAGTGTTATTTTATACGGGCCTGATTTTGGCCAAGTTAACTATGGCGGTATTGAAAAGTCTCGGTTTTTAGCCTCTTTTACACTGGTGTTTATTTTTTCGTTTATAGGTGAATATTTCAGGCATAAAAGTCACCTGGCAATTGCTGATATAACCCTTGCGCAAACGCAAGATGCCTATACAGATCAGTTAACGGGTGGCGCGAACAGGCGTTTCATCACCGCTCACTTTTTAAAATTAGCCGCTAAAACGCCCGAAAACTACCTGCCGTTTTCTATTTTATTACTTGATTTAGATTATTTTAAACGACTAAACGACACCTATGGTCATGATTTTGGCGATACAGTGTTGATAGAATTTACCAAATTACTTGATTCACAATTTCCAAACTCCGCAGTTAAAGCCCGTTATGGAGGCGAAGAGTTTGTGGTGATTTTACCTAAAGAAACAGCCCCAGTGGCTACAAAATTAGCCGATGATTTTAGACAATGTGTCGCAAAACAAGCTATTTTAACCAGCGATAATAAACGGGTATTTATTACCTGTAGTATTGGTGTGGCACAGGTTGATAATGTGGATCATTACACCCGTGCACTTAAACAAGCAGACGAATACCTGTACCTAGCTAAAGAGCAAGGGCGTAACAAAGTTGTATCAAATCACACAGGAACACTATGACTCAAACTAAACTTATATATATACACGACCCTATGTGCAGTTGGTGCTGGGGATATAAACCGACGTGGTTAAAACTAAAAGCCGCATTAGCTTCGCAGCTGACTATAGAATACAAAGTAGGGGGGCTTGCTCCAGATAGCCAAGAGCCCATGCCAGAAAATATGCGCGCTATGCTCCAAAGCACGTGGCATAAAATTAGTGCGATGTTGGGCACACAGTTTAATTTTGATTTTTGGCAGGTTTGTCAGCCAAGGCGCTCTACTTACCCAGCCTGCAGAGCGGCGATTATTGCCAGAGCTCATAATAAAGAGCCACAAATGATAGAGGCAATTCAACATGCTTATTATTTACATGCTCAAAATCCATCTGATGAAAGTACTCTAATTACCTTAGCTGAAAAAATAGGCCTAGGTAAACAACAGTTTACCGAGGAACTTTGCTCTGAGGCTTTGAATCAAAAATTACATGAGGAGTTAGCATTTAGTGCAAGCTTGCCAATACAAGGCTTTCCCTCGTTAGTATTAATAACTGATAATAAAGCTATTGCAATTAAAATAAATTACACCGATCACCAGCAAACACTAAACACAATTAACGCTTTATTAGCTTAACAACTAGCCAAAATGCGTGTATTTGCTGCTTTAATACACGCTTTGCATATAAACACTTCGATATAAGACGCAAATGTTACAGCTGTAACAAAATAGACTTTTTTGCGCAACATGCCTGTCATTATTCATCTATACAATTTCACTCATTGAAAATCTTTAGCCTAAAACAAGTCAGTTTAGGCTAAAACAACAAACTAGCAAATCCGCTAATTAACGAGTAAAGGTGTATGCGATGAAAGGCGTTAAACCATTGATCTTAGCTGGTATTGTAGCAGCAAGTGCTGCAGTACATGCCAATGATTTAGAAAAGGTTATCGATAAAAGCAGTGAAATAAATAAATCAGCTGCGCAATCACAAACAAAAATAGACAAGATTGCTGATTCAATGCAAGGACGTCTTCAACAGTTTAAAACCCTTAATAAAGAAATTGATGGTTTAACTGTTTATAACGCGCAATTAACTAAACAGTTAAATAACCAAATTGAAGAAATGGAGTCACTTAACCTTTCAATGGATCAGGTCTCTATTATTGAGCGTCAGATCACACCACTAATGCTGCGCATGATTGAAGGGCTTGAGCAATTTGTAGCACTTGATGTGCCATTTTTGCAAGAAGAGCGCACTAAGCGTATTAGCTCTTTAAACGCAATGATGGACCGTGCAGATATTAACTCAAGCGAAAAATTCCGCCGCGTATTAGAAGCATATCAAGTAGAAGTTGATTACGGACGCACTATTGAAGCCTACACCTCACTGCTAACGGTAGACGGTAAAGAGCGTGAAGTAGACTTTTTACGCATTGGCCGCTTAGAGCTTATTTATTTAACACGCGATGGTAAGCAAGCTGGTAGCTGGGATGAAGAAACAAAGTCGTTTGTTACTTTACCAGACTCAACAATTAGCCAAATCAACAAAGGTTTACGTATCGCACGTAAGCAACTTGCCCCAGATATGTTAACTCTGCCAGTACACGCAGCAGAATAAGAGGTTGAAGATGAAACTGTTTACTCAAATGACAAAAATGGCCCTTTTTGCTGCAAGCCTAAGCTTTGCAGGCGCAAGTGTGGCAGCTGAGCCTATGGACTTAGACTCACTATTAAAAACACTTGAAGAAGGCAAATCGGCTCAAAGCGCGCAAAACAAGCAACGCGAACAAGAATTTATGGCGCGCCAAAACGAACAAGTGCAAATGCTTAACAACACACAAGCAAAACGTAATCAAATGCTTGCTGAATCTGAGCGCTTAGAAACACAGTTTGAAGAAAACGAAATTAAACTTGCTAACTTAACAGATACACTGTCTAAACGAATGGGTTCTTTAAAAGAGCTATTTGGTGTGCTTCAGCAAGTTGCTGGTGATTCTAGCAATAAGTTCGCTACCTCTGTGGTATCAGCTGAAATTGCGGGTCGTAGCACATTTATGGATGAGCTAGCACAAAAAATGGGCTCTACTTCAAAGCTTGCCTCTATCGAAGATATTGAAAAAGTATGGTTTGAGTTACAACGCGAAATGACAGAGCAAGGTAAAGTAAGCCGCTTTACTACCGATGTAATTGTACAAGGTGGTGAAAAAGCACAGCAAGAAGTGGTACGTGTAGGTGCTTTTAACTTAATCTCTAACGGTAAATACCTAGAATTTAACCCAGTAACAAATACCTTAAGCGAGTTAAATCGCCAGCCTGTAGCACGTTTTACTGCAACTGCAGAAGAGTTACAAAATGCAAAAAATGGTATTGTGCAGTTTGCACTTGACCCAACGGGTGGCTCAATTTTAGGTTTATTAGTGCAAGCACCAGATACCGAAGAGCGCGTACACCAAGGTGGCACAGTCGGTTACGTTATTTTAGGTGTAGGTGTTATTGCTTTACTTATCTCACTTGAACGTTTTTTCTCATTACTGATTATGGGCGGTAAAATTCGTCGTCAACTTAAAGATGATGTAGCACGCGATGACAACCCACTTGGCCGCGTAATGAAAGTAAAAGATCAGTTCCCTGATGTTGCCCACGACACGTTAGAGCTTAAATTAAGCGAAGCTATTTTACGTGAAATGCCAAAAGTAACGCGTAATTTAACGCTTATTAAAATCATCTCGGTGGTGGCGCCGCTGCTAGGTTTACTAGGTACAGTAACCGGTATGATCAACACCTTCCAAGCAATTACATTATTTGGTACAGGTGACCCTAAACTAATGGCTGGTGGTATTTCGCAAGCATTGGTAACAACGGTGCTTGGCTTAGTTGTGGCAATTCCTACGGTATTTTTATACACCCTACTTAATACACGCGCTAAAAACATTTTGCTTACTATTCAAGAGCAAAGCGCAGGTATTATCGCACAGCGAAGCGAGAAGGGAGCATAAACCATGGTGCTATTGATT
This sequence comes from Pseudoalteromonas sp. UBA6610, assembly GCF_002433295.1. NCBI lineage: Bacteria > Pseudomonadati > Pseudomonadota > Gammaproteobacteria > Alteromonadales > Pseudoalteromonadaceae > Pseudoalteromonas > Pseudoalteromonas sp. UBA6610. The sequence continues at coordinate 26,234 of NZ_DJHW01000022.1, forward strand.
GACTCAATCAATGCTATCCGTGATTTTCTCGACACTGGTGGCCAAGTCCTCTTGGTCATCGGGGTGTTAATCTTCGCGATGTGGTTATTGATACTCGAGCGATTTATTTATTTTTTCAAAGGTTTTCGTAGTTACAAGCAAAACGTAAAAGCGCAGTGGAAAAACCGTGCAGAGCGCAATAGCTGGAATGCTGAGCAAATACGCCAGGCGATGATTTCACGTGCTTCAATGCGTTTAGACACCAACTTAGCACTGATAAATGTAATGGTTGCATTGTGTCCGCTACTTGGGCTGTTAGGCACAGTAACGGGAATGATTGAAGTATTTGATGTAATGGCAATTACCGGTACGGGTAGTGCGCGCTCTATGGCATCAGGTGTTTCTAAAGCAACTATTCCAACCATGGCAGGTATGGTTGGTGCACTTTCGGGTGTATTTGCCTCTACGTTCTTACAGCGCAGAGCCAAGCGCGAAGTTGAACTACTTGAAGACAGCATGGTTTTAGACCATTAAGTAACATTTTGATAAGCGGCTTATAGAGTCGCTCATCCTAGGAGAATAAAAATGAGAGCCCCGTTAGGAAACCTATTACAAGAAGACGAAGCAGAAGAAATTAACATGACCCCAATGTTAGACGTTGTATTTATCATGCTTATTTTCTTCATCGTTACCGCCTCGTTTGTTAAAGAAGCCGGTATTGATGTAAACCGCCCAGAAGCCGCAACAGCGGTTAAAAAAGAACGCGCTAATATTTTAGTGGCTATTTCTGATACAGGCGAGATTTGGATTAATAAACGTCAAATCGATGTACGTGCAGTGCAAGCCAATATCGAACGCTTAAAAGCAGAAAACCCACAAGGGAGCGTGGTTATTCAAGCTGATAAAAAAGCCACCACTGATATGTTAATTAAAGTAATGGATGCGTCGCGTGCTGCAGGTGCGTTTGATGTTTCAATTGCTGCACAAGATGCGTCTTAAGGGTTAGCCATGTTGCGATATTTAGTAGCATTAATAGTAGCGGGTGTAGTGACCTTTATGCTGTTTTTAGGCATGCAGGCACTGATCACCGGTGGTGAAGGTGCCATGTCGGAGCCAGTAAAAGGAAACGTTTTAGACTTTGTACGTTTGAAAAAAGAAGAAACAGTGCAAAAGAAAGAGCGTAAACCGCAAAAGCCACCTACACCAAAAGAGCCACCACCGCCTATGGAGTCGCCGCAAATGCAAAATAATGATGCAAACGCGGCCAGTAATAATTTTGATTTTGGTGCGGATGTAGGCAGCGACGTTGACCTAGCGGGTGGCTTAGCGCTTGAAACAAGTGATGGTGAATACCTACCCATTGTAAAAGTAGCTCCAGTTTATCCACGTCGTGCTTTGTCGCGTGGTATTGAAGGCTATGTAATTGTTGAATTTACAGTAACTAAGCAAGGTACTGTACGTGACCCGCAAGTAGTAAAAGCGGTCCCTGAGTCACTGTTTGATAGAGCAGCGATGGATGCCGCACTTAAATTTAAATATAAACCGCGCGTAGTAAATGGTGAAGCCGTTGAAGTGGCGGGTGTTCAAAACAAAATATCTTTCCAAATTAATGGTTAACTTATCTTAATTGGATGAAATAGCGAGGCGATTATGAAATTACTACCTACAGCTAAAAATTTAAAACTGGCATTATTTTGCACTGCCGCGATCAGTGCAAGTATTGTTGTGCCAAGTACACTAAGCCTTGTGCCGGGGCTAAACGTAGCAACTGCCCATGCAGAGCAAGAACAAAAAACAAAGCGTGTACCTGCACTGCGCGAAAAGGTTTATAGCCAGCTTGCTCGTGCGCAAAAGCTCGCTGACGATGGCGATGTAAAAGGCGGCCTTGAAGCACTTGATAGCATTCAAGAGCGAGCTTCAAGTATGAACTCGTACGAAATTGCGATGATGCATAACTTTTATGGCTTTATTTATTACAACGAAAATGATTTACCAAAAGCCATTGCCTCGTTTGAAAAAGTGGTAGCCGAAGAGGCTATTCCTGAATCATTACGTTTAAGTACCACGTTTAGCCTAGCGCAGCTTGCAATGGCCAACGGCGAGTATAAAAAAGTTATCGCGTTTTTAGATAAGTGGGATGAAATAAATACCAAACCTATTACAGAAGGGTATTACTTACTTAGAGCGCAAACTTACTACCAGTTAAAAGAATACCCAAAGGGGCTTGAGTACATTAATCAAGTTATTGCTCTTAGCGACAGCGAAGGTAAAACCCCTAAAGAAAACTGGCTGGTACTACAGCGCGCTATGTATTACTCACTTAATCAAACAGATAAAGTAGTGGCAGTGCTTGAGCGCATGGTTAAACTTTACAATAAACCAGAGTATTGGGTTCAGCTAGCTGGTATGTACGGAGAAACCGGCAAAGAGAAAGAGCAACTAGCAGTAATAGAAGCGGCGTATCAACAAGGCTTTTTAAAAACCAAGTCTGATTTAAGACAGTTATCGCAAACTTACCTTTATAACGGCCTGGCATACAAAGCAGCTAAAACAATGAGTGATGCGATAGAAAAAGGCATTGTAGAAAAATCAGCGAAAAACTATGCCTTTATTGCAGAGGCCATGATTCAAGCTAAAGAAGATGAAAAATCGATTAGCTACTTTGCAAAAGCGGCTGACCTATCAGAGCATGGTAAGTACGATCAACGCCTAGCAGAAGTGTTTGTTAACACTGAGCAATACGAAGAAGCGGCTGATGCTGCGCGTAAGGCGCTTGATAAAGGCGGCCTTGATTTTGAATCAAACGCTTACGTTGCGCTAGGTATGGCACAGTACAATATGCAAAATTTTGATGCGTCTATTTTAGCGTTTGAACAAGCCCAAAAGCATGATAAATCACAACGTTTAGCAAAGCAGTGGATTAAATATGTTAAGCGTGAAAAAGTGCATGCGCAAACACTTAAAGCCGCGTTACTTTAACTTTATACCCTAACGCTATTTTACAAATAAAGAAGCGTTTACCTATTTCATAATCGCAACACCAAAACCGCCTTAGGGCGGTTTTTTTCGTTGTTAAAACATTTAAGTTGTTGAATTTAAATTAATTACTATTGTCATCTTATGGTTACTAAACTGTAACTGCTTTGTCATATCTCTACAGTATCTTATTTGCATCCGATAACTCAGGTCACCTTAATGCATGAGTATCGTGCCTTAAAGTGACTTAAGTTTTTACTTAATGCACTAACAAAATAATTAAATACTTTAACGGAGTGAACAATGAAATTATCTGATTTATTTAAGGTCAGCCTAGTAGCAACTGCAATGACACTAGCTGGCTGTGGCGGCGATATCGAAATTACACCTACTGTAAACGATAACAGCTCGTCAACAGATAACAGTGTTAATAATTCAAACAATACAACTGGTTCAACAACTGAAGAAGAAGCTGTTTGTGCAAGCTACGAATCAGATGCAGGTACGGTAACAGGCGTAGTAAGTGGCATTGATTGTTTATACAACGACTCGTTTGCAAGCAAAACAATTTCTATCACAAGCAACATTACTTTCGCTGAGCTACCTGATGGCGGTGTTCACGTTTTTGAAGATGCATTACAAATTGGCGAAGACGGCAGCACAGTAGATGGCTTTGAAGTACCAGCAAATGGTCCAACAATGACTGTTGAACCAGGTGCCGTTTTAGCATTTGGCTCAGGTGAAGCAATTGTACGTATTGCACGTGGTGCAAAAATTCAAGCGGTAGGTACTGAAGAAAAGCCGGTTGTATTTACTTCTGCAAACGCGTTTGACCGTTTTGATACAGCAGGCGAAGGCGCACGCTACGCAGATTGGGGCGGTATCATTATTAATGGTAACGGCATTACTGACCAATGTACTGATGCAGAGCGTGACGGTGGTACGTGTAACGTAGCCTCTGAAGGTATAACAAGCTACTTTGGTGGTAACGATAATGCAGACTCTAGCGGTAATATTAAATGGGCTAAAATTTGGTACGCAGGTTCAGGCCCTCGCGTTGGTGGTGAAGGCGATGATTTGAATTCACTAACACTAAATGCAGTTGGCTCTGGTTCTGAGTTTGATTACCTACACATTCACCAAGGTTTTGATGACGGTATTGAAATTTTTGGTGGTGCTACAACGCTTAAACACGTAGCGGTAACAGATACACAAGATGATTCGTTTGACTTTGACGCAGGTTGGCAAGGTAAAGCTCAGTACTTATTTATTCAACACGGTACTGTGACACTAAATGACGGCACTGTTGTTAACATGGGTAACAATGGCTTTGAGTCTGATGGTGTTAAAGGTTCTTCTACCGAGCAAGTGTCTCCATCTAACCCAACGGTTGCCAATGTAACGGTTGTAACTACCGATGGTAACTCGGTACGTGATGACGACCCTTCACAAGCTTACAAGTTTGATGACCAATTTAATTCAAGCATTTACAACACTGTTATCGTTAAGCAAAACGCAACTAACACGCAATGTATTGAGTTCTCAGGCGACGGTGAAGCACAAGCAGATAAAATCTCATTCACAAGCTCTGTAATGGCGTGTTCTGCAAACTTTACTGATACAGATACGTTTGCAAGCGGCCCATTAGAAGGTCAAACAAAAACAGCGTGGTTTGAAAATGACGGTGCTAACCAAATCTTAACTGATGATGTTGCAGTACTTGCAGATAACGGTTTTGCAACGAACACAGCAGCTGCAGAAGTAACGGTTACTGCAACAGATTTAAGCACAAGTGATTCATTTTTTGAAAGCGTAAACTACATTGGTGCGGTATCGGATCAGGATACAGACTCTAGCTGGTATAAATGGGTTGAAGCGGCTGTTACAGCAGCAAATGCTGACTAAATAGCACACCATTATAACCTCTGATTAAAGGCGCCTTGTGGCTTGTTATTTAAGCGTCAGGCGCCTCTTTTGTATAACCTGATTAGGATTATCTCATGTCTAAAAAGCATAGACTCAATCAAATTACCTGGGCAATTGGTTTAGGTTTAGTCGCTCATTCGACTAGCTTAATTGCTGCACAAGCCGATGAACAGTTAACAAACGAACAAGAAATAGAAGAAGTTGTTGCTGTAGGTACGCGTTTACAAGGGAGCGCTGCGGCAGTTGTAGAAGAACGTAAAAACCAAGCCTTTGTTGCCGATATTTTAGGCTCTGAACAATTATCACGCACGGGCGACAGCGACGCAGCATCTGCGCTTCGTCGAGTAACAGGCTTAACGCTTGTTGATGGTAAGTTTATTTACGTTAGGGGCCTTGGTGAGCGTTACTCTAGTGCGCGTTTAAATGGCGCTTACATCCCAAGCCCAGATTTAACCCGTAACGTTATTCCTCTGGATATTTTCCCTGCAAGTATTATTGAAAGTATGGCTGTTCAAAAAGCTTACTCTCCAGACATGCCAGCAGCGTTTGGTGGCGGTAATATAGATATTAGAACTAAAACCGCACCGAGTGAATTTACAGCAGGCATAGAAGTGGGTGCAGGTTACGATACGGCATCAAGTGATGGCTTTACCTACAATCGTAACGAAAATGGCATTCCAAGTGAGTTATCACAGGCTATTTCAACATACCGTGGTGATTTTCGTATTGGCAATATTGTTAGTAGTGAAGGCTTTGAAGATGGCGATTTAACGCGTGCAGAACAAGCAACCGCTGTTAATAACGCACTTTTAAAGTCGCTTCCTCGCGATTATGAGTTAAAAGAAGAGTCGTTAGACCCGCGTTATAATATTAAAGCCCATTATGGTGATAGCTTTGAAGAGAGCTATTTTGGCGGCAAGGTTGGGTTTTTACTGGCAGGTGCTTACAAAAACGAATGGGATTTTGAAGAACGCTTTAGCTCAGTTATCACCCAAGATTTAGAAAACGAAGAAGGCAATGTTGATTGTACAATGTCGTTAGCGACCAGTGAAGATGTGAGTAACTCGTGTTACAACACAGTCAAAAATTCGCAAGTGACAACTGAAACCGAAAGTTATAACGGTTCATTAAGCTTGTCATACCGTTTAGGTACGCACAGTATTTCTGCTCAACAGCTTTACATTATTGATAATGAAGATGAGTCTGAAATTGCTATTTCGCAAAGTCCTGCGGGGAGTTCTACGTTTAGTATTGCGGGTGATGGGATTGCAAACCGTAATCATGAGTTTAATTACGAAGAACGCCAATTAAACATTACTCAAGTTATGGGCCAACATACCTTTTTAGATTATTTTGGTATTGGTGCCGATTGGCAGTACACCGAAGCTAAAGCAACGACTGATATACCTACCAGTGCCGATTTTGAGTTTCGTGACACTTATAATAGTGATGGCAGCTATGCCGGCTCAACTATTACAGGGGATGATAACCGTGTAATTATGTCATACACCAATATGGAAGAGCGTGTTAAATCGTACGGTGGTAACTTAACGCTGCCGCTTAGCTTTGAGTCTATGGAAGTTGAGTTTAAAGTGGGTTACGATTTTTCTGACAGAGCCCGAATATTTAATACCTCAAGCTTTGCTATAAACAATAGTGGTGGCTCAGGTATTTCAATAAACGACGGTAGCACTGATGCGCTTAATAATAGTGGCTTTTTAACTGACGACTTTATTGATAATAACGCTGTGTTAGTTGACTTTAATGAGCCAACAGCCCCTGATGCCGATGATTACATTGCTGCGCAAAAGGTGGATGCAGGTTATGCGTCTTTCGATGTGTTTTATGATCAATGGATAAGAATAAGCGGTGGTATTCGTTATGAAGAATTTAAACAATCTTCTATCGGTACATCGAGCCTTATTTTTGATGAAGACGATTTAAATACCTTTTACGATCCAGATAAAATTCAAGCAGGCTCTGTTATTACCGATGATTGGTATCCGGCACTGTCTGTTACCTATGTAGGTGGCGATGATTACCAGGTGCGCTTAGGTTATGGTGAAACAGTAGTTCGCCCTGATTTTCGTGAAGTAGTGCCTGTTACGTATTATGACCCTTTGACCGACATTAGAACGTTTGGTCGTACGGGGATTAAAAGTAGCCCAATTAAAAACTACGACTTACGTTATGAATATTACGGACAAGCCGGTAATTCATTTAGCGTAGCGGCGTTTTATAAAGATATTACAGCGCCAATTGAAACAGTTTTAAACATTGGTGATGAAGATTACTCAGCATCGTTTATAAATGGTGAAACAGCAGAAGTTTATGGTATTGAAGCTGAATGGCTACAAGACTTAACATTTGTAAGTGAAGGCCTATTTACTAGCGGTAATATCACATTAAGTGATTCTGAAGCGTCTATTGACCCAGCACTGGCGGGTACATTAACTAATCCTAAAAAACGTATGACAGGCCACTCTGAATATGTAGTTAATTTACAATTAAACTACGATTCGTTAGATGGCATGCACAGCAGTTCATTAGTTTATAACGTATTTGGTGAGCGAATTTTAGCAGCGGGTGTTGCTAATAGAGATGACGCGTATGAGCAGCCATTTCACTCACTTGATTTAGTTTATACTTATTACCCTGATTTTAATTCTAAGATTAAGTTTAAAGTTAAAAACTTACTCGATGAAGATCAAGAGGTAACACAATCAGACATTATAGTGCGCTCAAAAGAGCAAGGTGTAACGTTTGATTTAAGTTACAGCTACGAGTTTTAATTTTCTTCCCAAGGAAGGGGGATATAATAAAACCTAACTACCGATTAGCCCTGTATTTAATACAGGGCTTTTTTATGACTATGAAAAATATTTAAGTTTCGCTTTATTCACTAGTTTTAGGGCGCTTGGGGTGTTAGGTTAGCTTTATACTAATCAACTTAAATAACTAGTCATTCTAGTGTGCTCAATAAAGCGCGAACGGCGTTATAAATTTTTGATGCAGAACAGCTACATATAAAAATTTATGGCTTGTTATCTCGCTATTAATTTGCCGCTAGAAATGATTAATAACTTAATATGATTGGTTTTAATAAAAATTAATTCTCACGCAATGAATTTTAATTTTTAATGTATTAAGGCATCTTTTATGAATCAAACAGTGGAAAAAACAATGAAAAAAGTAGGATTGGTCGGTTGGCGTGGCATGGTTGGCTCTGTGTTATTAGAACGTATGCAACAGCAAAGTGATTTTGCACATATCGACACCACCTTTTTCACCACCTCACAAGCTGGGCAACTCGGCCCTGATATTGCTGGCGACGCAAAACCGTTATTAGATGCAAGTGATGTAAATGAACTTGCTAAAATGGATATTATTGTTACCTGTCAAGGTGGTGATTATACCAAAGCGGTTTACCCTAAATTACGCGAATCGGGTTGGGATGGTTACTGGATTGATGCAGCTTCTGCCCTTCGTATGGTTGATGACAGCATTATTGTACTTGACCCTGTAAATAAAGATGTCATTGAACAAGGTTTAGAGCAAGGCGTAAAAACTTTTGTAGGTGGTAACTGTACCGTATCGTTAATGCTACTTGCTTTAGGTGGTTTGTTTGAGCAAGACCTAATTGAGTGGGTAAGCCCAATGACTTACCAAGCGGCCTCTGGTGCCGGCGCTCGTAATATGAAAGAGCTTATAGCACAAATGGGCGCTATTCATTCAAGTGTTGCCGAGCAACTAGATAACCCAAGTTCAGCTATTTTAGAAATTGATAAAATAGTGAGCGAAAAAATGGCTTCAAGCGATTTACCACAAGACCAATTTGGTGTGCCGCTAGCCGGTAGCTTAATTCCTTGGATTGACGTACCAATGCCAAGTGGCCAGTCTAAAGAAGAGTGGAAAGCTCAGGTTGAAGCGAACAAAATTTTAGGCTCTTCTAAACAGCCTGTGCCAATTGATGGTTTATGTGTACGTATTGGTGCAATGCGTTGTCATAGCCAAGCAATGACCATTAAATTACGTGAAGACATTAGCGTAGAAAAAATTGAAGAAATTTTAGCTTCGCATAACGAGTGGGTTAAAGTTATCCCTAATGAGCGCGAAATTAGTGCAACTGACTTAACCCCAGTTAAAGTAACAGGTACTTTAAGTATTCCTGTTGGTCGTATTCGTAAATTAGCCATGGGTCCAAAATACATTAGCGCATTTACCGTGGGCGATCAGCTGTTATGGGGCGCTGCAGAGCCACTTCGTCGTATGCTTCGCATCATTGTAGACGGTGAATAATTTCTGTATTTAAAAGTGTATATTAAAAAGGGGTTAGCGTATTGCTAACCCCTTTTTTAATTATTTTAGTTAAGTGACATTGCATACTACTTTATTTTTTCCTTCGTGTTTTGCTATGTATAACGCTTTATCTGCTAAATCTATCGCTTTGTCTATTTGAATAGTTGCGCATTTAATGCCTATAACGCCAAAGCTTGCTGTAACATTTATAAATTGTTGTTTGTATTCAATGGGCTTGCTTGCAAGAGTAGTACGTAGAGTATCGGCAAATTGCTTTGCTTTTAGCTCTGAATCTCTGGCTATCAGTATTACAAATTCTTCTCCGCCTATACGGGCAAATATATCTTCTTTATTTAAACACGCTCTTACCCGTTTTGTTGCTTGGATTAGTACTTCATCTCCACCTGCATGGCCGTATTCATCATTTATATTTTTAAACGAGTCTATATCCCAATATATAAGCGATACGTGTTGTTCGCAGCTTAATTTATTTTCAAGCTTTTTTTGGCCAACGTCGTAAAAACCACGTCTGTTTATACATTGTGTGAGTACGTCGGTCATGGCGAGTTTTTGCATTTCTTGCGCTAAATCTGAGGCCATTATAAAAATAATAAATACAGCCATACCAACATGTGCAGTTGGGACTGTTATAAAATTAATGAGTGTATATAAATCTAAGTAAGCTTGGTTAACCTGGCTGCCTTGCATTAGTGCGATAGTGGCCGCAATAAATAAACATACGCCGCACAAAGTGTAAGTAATGGCAGCCCCAATTTCAGCGGGTAGCGACTTAGGTTTATGTTTTATTATAATGACGGCGTTTATTAGCAGCAGTAAAATATCGTAATAAATATATAAAGACATAAACAAACCAACATGAACGTTCACGGCTTTATAATAATAAACTGCAGCTAACGTAATCACGGCTAAAGCCAACAAATAATCGATTTTGATAGGGCTTCGGGCACGTATACTGTGTCCCCATGTTCCCAAAATAACAGACCCCATAGAAAAGCTAACAGCCAGTAGCCAATAGAAGGTTTCTGATTCGAAGTAGGGCCGCAATAATATTGTACCCCATTGACACGCAGAGCACATAAATGCGCAGGCCCAAAATAACGAATATGATTTTTTCCCTAACGTATACCACGCCATTAAAAATATAACTGACCAAACAATACTGGTTAGTAAAAGAGTAATTAAAATAAAAAAGACTGGGCTCATAGGTTATATGTTCTTGTGTTAGTTACTTTTTACTGTAGTTGAGGTTGCTTGGGAATTCGAGTAAAGCTATGTATTTAAAAATTCTATTTGTAAATATTTATGTATTGTGTGTACCCACAACTCCTATGAATTGCATTTTTTGGTATAGCTTTTGCTCGTACTAATCTATTACACCTTTATTCGCTCGGTTTTCGCTGTTTTGTGAGTACTTAATTCACTTATGCAGGTATTTTTTACTTATGCCGAGATGCTAAGCCTTCACATAAGGATAGATAATGGCTTCTACTTTTAAAAATACACGCAAAAAATGGTTTTATGCTTTAGTGGTTACAGCCTTGGGGTTAATTTTACTCAGAGCTTTAGCCCCTTATGCGGTTCAATATTATGTAAATCAGCAGCTTGAACAAACTCAAGGCATAACAGGGCATGTGGGTGATGTTGATTTGTACTTATACCGAGGCGCTTACGCTGTTGATGAGGTAGAAATTTACGCGGTAGATGCCACGCAGGTGCCTAAGCCGTTACTGTCTATAGATACACTTGATTTTTCGCTTGCGTGGTCTGCTTTATTAAACGGTAATTTTGTCACCAACATGGCTTTTACCCGCCCAGAAATTGTTATTTATGATAAAGACCCAACTACCGCTGAACAAAACCAACAGGTTAAAGATGAAACCACCTGGGTAGGCCTTGCTAATGATCTCGTGCCTTTTTCAATTGATACGCTACGTATAGATAATGGTAAAGTAACCTTAGTTAACGCCACCAGCGAAGGAGAACAGCCTACTTACGTATCAAATATAAACGCTAACATTAACAATATTACCAATGCACAAAACCTCTCTAAAACCTTAGTTACGAGTTTAAAAGTAGAAGTGCAGCTTATGGGCGAAGCTAAGCTGTCTTTAAATGGTAAATTAGACCCTTTTAGTGATGAAGCTAATTTTGATTTTAATGTTGAAGTGCAGCGTTTTTCGGTTAAAAATCTCGAAACTGTTTTTAAAGTGTATACCCCATTTGACATTGAAGCCGGCGGAATAGATGGCGCAATGGAATTGGCCGCTAACAATAATAACTTAAATGGATATGTAAAAGCGGGTGTGCACGATTTAAGTGTTTTTTCGTGGCGCGAAGATATTGAAAAAGATGATGACGGTCTATTTACCGCTATTTTTGAAGGCAGTATTGATTTACTCAGCTCGTTATTAGAAAACGACGAGTCAAAGCTGGTGGCTGCTCGGGTGCCCATAGATGGGCAGTTAGATAACGCTGATGTATCTACTTTTGAAGCCGTGGTTTCGGTATTAAAAAATGCGTTTTTTGAAGCATTTAAAATGAAGGTTGATAATGTTATTTCGTTTGAAAGCACGCAAGAACAACAAGGTGAGTAACTAAAAGCCCTTTGTATTAACTCAATACAAAGGGCTTTTTAAGTTTTAGCAAGTAAAATAGATCAGCTATTTATTGGAGTTGGTAATATCTGAGGTTTTACTTAATAACGTTTTTAGCTCAGCTATTTGCGCTTGTAGTTCAACCACTTGTCCTTGCGTTGCAGGAAGAGAGTTATTATCCGCTTTTAGCTCACGGGCATTTCGATGCTCCTCGCTCATTACTTCTAAAATAGCACCTACCATCATGTTTAAAAACACAAACGCAGTCAAAAAGATAAACGTGAGGTAGTAAATCCAGCTTAGCTCGTACACCGCCATGGTTTCGTACATAATGTCGGTCCAATCTTCAAAGGTAGCTATCCTAAATAGCGTTAACATTGAAATGGATACATCTTGCCAAAGTACCGGGTTAATATCGGCAAACATCATACTGCCCATGGCTGCGTAAATATAAAAAATAACAAACATAAGCAGTGCTATATAGCCCATTTGCGGAATGGCTTTAAGCAACGAATTTACAAGCAAACGCAGCTCTGGGATCATAGATACTAAACGCAGTACCCTAAATATACGCAGCAATCGGGCAAGTAACATAGTTGATCCTGCAGCTGGGTATAAGCTGCCAAGTACAATAATGGTATCGAATATATTCCAGCCCTTTGAAAAGAAGTCTTTTATTCCTTTACTTGCAATAAAGCGAATAATGAGTTCGATTAAAAAGAAAGCTGTGATCCCTACATCCATCCAATTTAGAATAAATTCTACAGTGGGGTGAAGAGAATATGTATGAGCACCTACGGTGAGGGCAGAAACAACAATGACAGCTATAACAAATGATTGAAATATCTTGCTTTTGTCTATACGCTGAAACAGCTTTTGTAACTGCGACATCATAATTATGGGTCCTATGGAAAGTCAGGTTTTTATGACGCTAATATACAATAATATTGTTGCTTTCGATAACGAAAGTGTAAGGAATTCTAATGTTAATCAGTCAAATAACTAAAAGCGCATTGCTGTTTGTGGGATTTTCGGTACTTGCGGGGTGTAGCTCCGACGCTCGCTTTCACGAAATTCAATCAGCACGTTTAGATGAATGTAATTATAAAGCTGATAAAGAATATTACGAGTGCCTTGAAAATCAAGATAAAAATTTTGAAGAGTATAAAAAACAGCAAAGTGAACAAACACAATAATTTATGACTAAAACACAAAAATTGCGCGATAAACAAATACGCCAAGCCCTCACCAACGCCTGTGAGCAAATAAAAACGACTCATGATGGTTTTGCTTATTTAACTCACACCATTGATTTAAAAAATGAAGCAAAGTCACTAAACATAAGCTGCTATTTTGAAGATGATATAGCCTATAACGACACCGAAGCGCATTTTTCTCAGCTAGTCGATATTATTAACGCTGAGCTTAGCAAAATAAGCTTACCGGTAGCGGGTAAGCAAATAGCGTTTTTAGTTGATTAACATTGGTTTGCCTAGCTATGGACGTTATAATTACCAAAATTATTTTTAGGATGTAAAGCATGGCTGTTCCATCGCGATCGCAAATCACACCAGGTACAACCGTAAATATTGTATTAAAAGAAGATCAACGCAGCGGCACATTAACTCAAGGTGTAGTTGAGCGTTTATTAACTAAATCACCTAATCACCCGCATGGTATTAAAGTACGCCTAGAAGATGGCCAAGTCGGCCGAGTAAAAGAGATTTTATAATGACAGCGTTAACAGAGCAGGAATTTTGGGATTTAGTGACCACGCCTGAGTTAGGGCTCGACCCACAAAGCGTAAGCGACAACTTAAAAGCTAAATTGAGCGAGTTAACCGACGAGCAGCTCATTGCTTTTGATAAATTTTTTGGTATTCACATGCGCAAATGTTTTACCTGGGATTTATTTGGTGCCGCATTTGTTATGGCTGGCTGTAACGACGAATACGGTTTTAGCGAATTTAGGTGCTGGCTCATCTCCCGCGGGGAGACGGTATTTAATAACGCATTAAGCAATGCCGACTCACTTGCACAGTGCTCCCCTGTGTATTATTTAAATGAGCAACCTTACCCTTATATTGATGAATACGACTTAATAGCCGGTTTATTATTTGAAGAGCGCAACGACGACGAATTACCTTTTGTACCCTCAGGCGAGCAACCTGCAGGTAAACGCTTTAAAGACAAACCCAAGTTTTTAAAACAAAGCTACCCGCAATTATTTGCAAAATACTGGCAGTAAAGTCACTCTTAGTGGTTTATTTATTTAGTAAATAAACCACTTTGTTTTATTACTCGTAAACATAACTACAACACTGCATTACATAATGCTAAGTACTGCGTCCTTTTTTTAGATTAAATCTCTGTTATAGTTATAAAAGTTAGCGCCACACGTTACTTATTACGAGGATACGCCCACTTAATGAAAACCTTACTTTGTTTTTTAATTTCGACAACCTTTATTAGTGCATCTGCATTGGCTGCGCCGAGTAATAAAAGCCGTTTTATACCGTTATTAAAAACAATGCTTGGCGATTACCAGGTGGTAACTGCTAACTCCTCACTGTGTGTGGATAGTCAGTTGAGTTTAATTAACCCAGTTTACCCAGACGCGGGTTTTAAATTAGGCGAGCATATTGCGTTTGAAAGTTTACACAACGGCACCCGTACAACTAAAAAGCCAAATTTTTGTTTTGTAACTAGCTCGTATAAATACAAAAGTGATGGTGTTGATAACAGCTTAAAAATGAGCCGCTGTATTGACCCCAATAACGAAAAAACCATCAGACAAAGCATTAAGTTTACCAGTGTTACAACGCTCAAATATACGCAGAATACCCCCGCAGTAGAGTGCACATTTGCAAGGCAAGTTGATTAACTTACTTGCAATGAATTTGCGGTATATCGTGCCAGCGCGTTGTGTATTGGGGCGATAAGTAATCTCTGTTCATATGCCAGCCTTGATTTAGTTTGCTGCTGGCTAGGGTGAGTATGCCTTTTCCGTAGCGGTTGTTTATTGTATCAAGACACTGCATTAATTTAGGGTTATCGGCACTTTGGTTAAATAAATCAGTTTGCTGATACTGCACCGAGGTAAGCTCTAAAGCGCCTACACCACATTTATAAAACCGTACACCTGGCTGGTAAATATGAGTAAATACTTCTGATACGGCATTGGCCATTACGCAGGTATCGTTAGTGGGGGTGGCAAATTTATATATAAACGACTTTTTACAATAGCGGTCTTCGTGTTTGCCAGTGGCGGCAAATATATAAAGCTGTTTTGCTAATGAGCGCTGCCCTCGTAGTTTACTGGCAACCGTGGTTACGTGGTTAATAAGGGCGGTTTTAAGTGCAGTTGGCTCACTGATCCGCTCACCAAAGCTGCGAGTAGAATATATTTCTCGCTTATCTTGGCGTACATCGTCCCATGTTAAGCACGCAATACCATTTAGCTCACTTACGGTACGCTCTACCACCACACTAAACGCGCGGCGCATGGTTTTAGGGTTTTGCTGTGCCAGATCCCACGCGGTATGTATGTTCATTATATTAAGCTTTTTAGCTAGGCGCTTACCTATACCCCATACATCGGCGCAGCTCATTCTTTGTAAAATTGTTTGGCGGCTTTGCTCGTTATTTATAACGGCCACCCCATCAAACCCGCTTAGCTTTTTAGCTGCATGGTTAGCGGCTTTTGCCAAAGTAGGGGTTGGGCCAAAACCAACACCCACAGGGAGTTTAGTTTCGCGCCAAACGGTGCGCCTTATTGTATG
Source organism: Pseudoalteromonas sp. UBA6610 (assembly GCF_002433295.1). Taxonomy (NCBI): domain Bacteria; kingdom Pseudomonadati; phylum Pseudomonadota; class Gammaproteobacteria; order Alteromonadales; family Pseudoalteromonadaceae; genus Pseudoalteromonas; species Pseudoalteromonas sp. UBA6610. Next base: position 41,810 of record NZ_DJHW01000022.1, read on the forward strand.
CCCGTACTCGTGCCAGTTTTGTATAAGGGGTGTGTAGCCATTAAAGTGCAAAAACGACTCATCAATACTGTATATGTATTGTGTGTCGCAAAAGCGGCCAATTACGTTCATCATTTTGGCGCTTAAATCGGCGTACAACTCATAGTTACTCGAACGTACAACCACTTTGTGTTGCTCAAGCAGGTGCTTAACTTTAAAGTAAGGGCCAAACTTAGGAATGTTTAAGCGCCGAGCTATCGGGCATACTGCACATACGCAGCCATCGTTATTAGTTAAAACCACCACAGGTTTAGAGCGAATAGCGGGGTCGAACACTTTTTCGGCACTGGCATAAAATGCAACGGCATCGACTAAGGCGTACATTTTAATAGCTCAGGGCTTGGGCGGTGCATTCTAATCGATAGTGTAACCACTCCCTCTAACTGAAACTCATCAGCTGAGGTTAGTTGTACCGGCTTATGTAAAGGCGATGCCGAGAGTAACCGCGCATTGGTTTTATCTAATAGCTTACACACAAATAAGCCATTTAAGTTAGCAACAATAACATCGCCGTTATCGGCTTGCTCAGCACGGTCTACAAGCAGTAAGTCGCCCTCAAAAATCCCCACCTCTTGCATGGAATTACCCGAGGCAATACCAATAAAGGTGGCGTCGGGGTGCTTTATTAATAGCTCATCAAGAGAAACACCGAGCTCGGCGTATTGCGCCGCGGGCGATTCAAACCCACACACACCGGCTTCTATATAAACGGGAATAACAAACATAACACAACCTAAAACGCATACACTGTATAAGTATACAGTATATGCGTTTTGTGTAAGTTATGCCAAGAAATGAAAGACAGATCACGCCATGTTTTTGATCATTTGTTGCGCGGTATCTAAAAAGTCTTTGATTTGCTGCGGGTTTAAGTTTTTACACATTTGATCATTTATTTCCTGCTCAGAGGCTAATAACTTATCAAATAATGTATTGCCTTGTTCGGTGAGCGACAAAATAAAGCAGCGTTTGTCGTGCTCACTTGCTTGCTTATTAATAAGGTTTAAGGCAATAAGATCTTTAATTAAGCGGGCAATTTGGGCTTTGTCGCGCTGTGTTTTAGTCACAATGTCGTTAGCGGTACAGTTAGTTGTACTGGCAATAATGTGTATACAACGCACGTGCATAGCATTAATACCAAGGTCGCCTGCGTTAATAGCCTCGCGAATTGTTACGCGGTAATTTTGCATCAGCTCAAATAGGGTATTTGATAAAAGCGTGTTCATAAGCTCTCTAATGGTTGACAATATCAATTAGTTTGTTATAGTTGATTTTATCAACCAATGGGGCGTTGTGCAATGCTTGCTTTAAAAAGCAGTTAACTATTTTGTTAAACGAGGTGATTTTAAATGAGTAAACAAGTTCGCAAAGCTACGGTACTAAGTACTGAACAAATAACACCGCATTTACAGCGCATTGTTGTAGGCTCAGATGAGTTTTCGGATTTAACGCAAGCGCATATTGGCAGCTATGTAAAAGTGCTTATTCCCCAAAATGGCAAAGTTGATTTTAATTTAAAAACCGCGTGCATGCGCTCTTACACAATAAGAGACGTTGATGATGCAACGGGCGCGTTAACGCTCGACTTTGTAATAAACATGCACCAAGGTCCGGCTACGCAATGGGCTATAACTGCAAAAGTAGGTGACGAGGTTGGCATAGCGGGCCCAGGCCCTAAAAAGCTTGATAATTACCAGCATCCGCATTATGTATTGCTAGGCGATTTAACCTCAGTTAATGCAATAAAAGGGTACATGCAGCAGTTACCCGCCAGCGCAAAAATTGACGCGTTTGTGCATGCCCCTACAGAGCAAGACATTATTGATTTACAAACGCAGCGCGATGTTAATTGGTTAATTACAGATACACCGGATACGGATATGCTCAGCGCGCTTAACAATTTGCCACACACAAACGAGCCACCTATTGTATTTATGGCATTAGAGGCAGGGTTAGTACGTAAAGCAAAAACCTTACTTACCCAGGATTGTAATATACCGCGCAGTAATATAGTTTCCTCTGGTTATTGGAAAAAAGGCGTAGACTCAGAGGGTTATAAAAAAGAGCGCCAGCAAAGCCCTGAGCTTGCATAAATACCTTAGAGCAAAACAGCCTAACGCTATTTTGCTTTTATCCGTTACCTAACTTGAATTGAATAAATAGCAGACCCATTTAAGTGTTTTATGCTGATGATGAAGCCCATTGTTAGCATGCATTTTAAGGAGCTGCTATTTTGTTATCTTCCATTCCCTTTTCGTTATTAGAGCTTGCCCCCATGATCAAAGGGGACAGCGTTTCTCATACGCTCAATAAAACCACTAAATACGCCCAGCGTGCCGACCAATTAGAGTTTAATCGCTTTTGGCTAGCCGAGCATCACAATATGCCCGGTATAATTTGTGCTGCCACCTCAATATTAGTAGGTCACATTGCAGGTAAAACTCAGCGTATACGGGTTGGCTCTGGCGGAATAATGCTGCCGAATCATTCGCCCTTAGTTGTGGCTGAGCAATTTGGTACGTTAGAGAGTTTATACCCTGGACGAATAGATTTAGGCCTTGGCCGCGCTCCAGGTAGTGATCCAGTAACTAGCCGTGCGCTAAATAATGATATGAGCCGCGCAGAAAACTTCCCAGGGGAGGTAACAGAGCTGCAAACATTATTAGGCCCATACAATGGCACACATCCTATACGTGCTATTCCGGGGGAGGACACAAACGTACCGCTTTGGTTATTAGGCTCAAGTTTGTTTAGCGCCCAATTGGCCGCGCAAAAAGGGTTGCCTTATGTATTTGCAGGGCACTTTGCACCACGTTTTGTACACGATGCCATTGCGCTATATAAGCGAGAATTTAAAGCCTCAAATGTACTCGATAAACCCTATGTAATGCTTGCTTTACCGCTGGTAGCAGCAGAAACCGATGAAGAAGCGCAATACCTCTCTACCACCTCAAAGCAACGCGTGCTTGAATTAATACGCGGCAAAGAGCTATGGCTAAAGCCACCGGTAGAGAGTATGGAAGGTTTATGGAGTGAGCAAGAGCGCGCCCACGTAGAAAACTTTTTAAGCTTAAGCGTTGTTGGCGGGCATGTGAGTATAAAACATAAATTACAAATGATAGCGAAAGAACTAGAAGTGGATGAGTTTATATTTACCAACGATGTTTACGACAGCGAAAAACGCCACCGAGCTCTAGAAATTTTAATGGAAATAAAGCATTAATTAAAAAAGGAAGTGTTTAGTTAAGCAAGCGTACACACAAGCCTTGCTACTATGTAGACATCATTAAAAGTGAATACAAACTTATTAACTTTAAGTGATGTCTGAACAAACACTTTCGATAATTAAACATACTTAGGTTGCCAAGGATAAGGCCCATTTTGCATTATTTATCGTTCTGTTTTTTCAATCAAACTGATTTAAACAATCAATTTTAAGACGTCACTTTTATTTTTTATAATGTAGTTATTAACCAAACATCATTAAATTAAAGGAAGGTACACCGTGAACGCTCTAACAACCGCATCGGCTAATTCAGTTACTCATACAGCGCAGCCAAAAGTTGCTCTGATAGCTGAAGGTGGCGGACAACGAGGGATATTCACAGCCGGTGTATTAGATGCATGGTTAGAGCAAAACTACGACCCATTTGATTTATTTATTGGCACCTCTGCCGGCTCGCAAAATTTAACAAGCTATTTAGCGCGTCAAAAAGGTTACGCTAAACGCTTAATTAGAGGGCTTTCGCGTAACAAACGCTTTTTTCAACTAGGGCGTGGTTTAATGGGCAAGCACATTGTTGATTTAGACTGGTACTTTGAAAAAACCACCGAAGTAAATAGAGCCCTTGATTTTAAAACAGCAAAAACCAGCTTAGGCGAGCGAGAGCTGCTTATAACGGCAACCAATGCACGCGACAGAAAAGCCTATTACCTTTCACCTACAGGCGAGGGTAAGCAATGGCGCGATTTGTTAAAAGCATCGAGCGCGTTACCTTTTTTGTATAAACAAGGCGTTAAACTTACTCCTTGGTTAGGTACAAAAGCGGCAAACGAAGCGCATTTAGCTGCAGATCAATCAAGTGAAGATTTTTATTTAGATGGCGGCTTAGCTGCGCCACTGCCTGTACGCGAAGCTTATAACCGTGGCGCACGAAAAATCGTGGTAATAAGAACCGTTGATGAGCATTTTCAGGCGCAAACTGCATGGGTTCAAAAGCTTAGAACATTTGCATGTGCATCAGGCTACTGCCCAAAAACACTTGATTACTTGATTCAACACGAGCAAGCATACCTAGACGAGCTAACGTTTATTGCCAACCCGCCTAGTGATGTAGAAATTATACAAATTTTTGCAGACGAAAAGCTGCACAGTAAATTATTAGGTAGCTCAAACGACGATTTACGCTTTGATCATAAGCTAGGTGTAAAAGCAGGCCGCGCTTATTTAAAAAACCAAAACGCACGTATAGTAGATTACGCACACAGCTACGCTATGTAGCTGTGTATTAACGCTTAAATTTAAATTACCCCTTAAGTTTAAGCGTTAGTAAAGTGCCGTGGCAAAATTAAAGCTCTGCTTTTTTTAAATTTATAGATGGCTTTTTATTGCTAATTACCGCGCCTAATAAAATAAGCGCTAAAGCAATAAATACTGACCAACTAAAAGGAGCCTGCGAGGCGAGTATTAAAATAAAAGTAGAAAGCACTGGCGTTAAAAAACTTAACGAAGCTAATAGCGATCGGTTACCAAATTTTAAACCATGATCCCATAAATAAAATGCACCACCCACTGGGCCTAATCCTAATAAAATAGCGCCTAGCCATTGTGAAACAGACAAACTAGTAACGGTTGTTTCAAAATAAAAATGTGCACAAAGGGCTAGCACAGCCACAATAAGCGAAAGCCAGCCTATGTCATCTACTTGGCTATTAAATTGCGACATTAAATAAGAATAACTAGACCACAATACTGCGCAGCATCCTGCAAAAAAATACCCTAAGTAATACTCACTATTGATAGATAACCCACTGCCATCGGTAATTAAACTAAGCGTACCTAAAAACCCCAGTAATCCGCCCAATATTGCTTTAAATTTAGACCCAGGGGTAGCCACAAATACACCCAGTAATAATGGCCAAAGGTACACAATTAAGCTTACTTCAATTAAAGGGCCGTATTTTAAAGCCATAAAATAACAAAAGTGAAAACCAAATAAGCCGGTAACACCTATTATCATTTGTTTTTTAGAAAGCTTAGGAGGGGTTAATAATGGCTGTTTTGTAGCAAAACGTTTTACTAATAAAATAATAAAAGAAAGTGCAAAACACATAAAAAGTAACTGAAAAGCCGGGATCGCTTTGGTTAAATTACCTAGTAATGCTAAAAGCCCCCACGAAAATATTGCTAAAAACCCTATGTGTGTTGCCATTAATTACCCTCCGTAAATACTATGTACTGAGTGTATCAATATAGGTTTTTAAAAATATGCTAAAAAGACGGTGTTATTGTTTGCTCTGACGCTATTTAACCTACGCTCTGCTTGAGCTTGCTTTATTATTTCGTGTTTAGGTTATCTATATTACTGCTTTGCAAACGCTTTAGGTGGCTGTCCAAAATATAAATTAAACCGGCGGCTAAACGCAGAGGCATCGTTATAACCAATGCGCTCGCCTACTAAAGCAATCGGTAAGTCTGAATGGGTTAAAAGGGCGCGAGCGTGCTGCATTCGTAACATAGTTAAATATTGCAGCGCACTCATAGTGGTACTTTTTTTAAACACAGTTTTAAATTGTGTAACGCTTAAACAGGCTATATCGGCCAGCTCTTTTAACGTGTAGGGGTAGGCTAAATTTTGCTTAACAGTGGTTATTACATTATCTATTCGTTTATCAATATTACTGTGGCTGCTTTGCTCACAAAATAATAAGTAAAATAAATCAAAAGTTGAATTAGTAAGCTTTTCATCGCTAACAACGAGCAGTTGCTGCTCTATAAACTGTAAGTAACTTAATAAACGGCTATCTATTGAGATTTTAGGGCATAAAAGGTTAATAAGGTTTTCAGGGAGCGCGTCTAAATCTGCCACAATAAAACGCGCGGCTTCATCGGCCGTAAAGGCATGCACTACGTTTTTCTCTATAACGATACAACTACCTGTACTCACCGTTGTTTTAAAGTCATTATTTAATGTTATAAAAATTTCCCCGTGTAGGGGTAAAACGAGTTGATGGTAATTGTGCTGGTGGCGATTTATATCTTGCGAATAATACCGAATAGAAAGCTTATTCATTGCCTACTCCATTAGCTAATACACAAACCGAGTATTGCCCAAAACACTTTAAGTAAAACATGGCGTTAATTAAACCTAAGTAGATGACAATAATATACTGGTTTCGCTATTTAAAATGCCTTCTATTTCGCGTACTTGCCTGAGTACGCCATCAAACTCACCTAAATTTGCCGCCTGTATTTCAGCCACTAAATCCCAAGCGCCATTGGTTGTATGTAACTTTGTTAGCTCTGGTATACCGCGCATGGTTTTAATTACCTGCGATGTAGATTTACCCACCACTTCCACCATCATTATTGCTCTTACAGCTTCGGTTTCTATGTGTTCGTGTACACGCACCGTAAAGCCTAATATAGCGCCGGATGAGACTAAACGGTCTAAGCGGTTTTGCACTGTCCCGCGCGACACCTTTAAAACATCGGCTAGGGCTGAAATAGAAGCGCGGCCATCTTTTCGTAATTCGGCTATTAATGCGTTATCTAATGAGTCGTAAATGTAAGGGGTCATAAAACGCCTTGGGTTATGTGTTTATTACAAATTACTAAATTTGTACTTTAATGCATAGCAATTTGATAAAAAATACTATTATTTGTATAAACTTTTGGCATTTTAAGTAACACCTCTGGCCTATAAACTTATTTCAATTAATTTATTTAGTCATTAAAGAGGTATTTATGAGTCATTTTATCGCACAACCTAAACAAGGTGTTCCATTTGTTAGCGTACAGGCAATGGCCAAACTTATAAATAAAGTCGGAATAGAAAACGTATTGCTTGAGCTTACTCAAAGATTAGAACAGGACTTTGCTCGCTGGGACGAATTTGATAAATCGCCACGTTATGCGGCGCACTCTCCTGATGGCGTAATAGAGCTTATGCCCGTAAGCGACGGTAAAATGTTTAGCTGTAAATATGTAAATGGTCATCCAAAAAACACCTTTAAGGAACTTCAAACCGTGGCCGCGTTTGGTATTTTGTCGGATGTTGATAGCGGCTATCCGGTTATGATCAGCGAAATGTGCTTACTAACAGCCTTACGCACAGCGGCCACATCGGCGCTTGTGGCAAAGTATTTAGCGCCTAAGCACTCAACAACACTTACATTAATTGGTAATGGTGCACAGTCTGAGTTTCAGGCATTAGCTTTTAAAGCCGTATTAGGCATTACTCACATTCGTTTATACGATATTGATAAAAACGCCTCACAAAAAGCCTACAACAACTTAAGTGGTTACGGTTTAAATGTAACTCTATGCAATAGCGCAGAAGAGGCCGTACAAGGCGCGAACATTATTACCACCTGCACAGCCGATAAAAAAAATGCCACTATTTTAACCAGCGATATGATCCCCCAGGGCGTACATTTAAATGCCATTGGTGGCGATTGCCCTGGTAAAACAGAGCTTGATTCACAATTATTAACGCGCGCAAATGTGTTTGTAGAGTACGAACCGCAAACCAGAATAGAGGGCGAAATACAGCAAATGAGCAAAACCTTTGCCGTAACAGAGTTTCATAAAGTAATTAATAAACAAACACCTGGGCGTACAAGTAACAACGAGCTTACTATTTTTGATGGGGTAGGCTTTGCAAGCGAAGACTTTACCGCGCTGGTGTATATTAAAGACGCGCTGGTGGCTGCGGGTGAGTTTGAACTACTTGATTTAATTACACAACAAGCCGATCCACGTAATTTATTTTCGGTACTAAATACTACACAACCATCAAAAACACCTAAGCAAGAGCAAGTCGCATGAGCCACATAAAGCAAGCACCGACAGCGGTGGTGATGGTGCGCCCGCATCACTTTACATCTAACCCACAAACCATGTTAGACAACACGTTTCAAAGTACCTGCAACTCACAAAATCAGAGTCAGCTTGCCTTTGACGAAGTCACTAATGCGGTTAAATTATTACAAAACGAGGGCGTAACGGTTCATCTTTTTGAAGACGAACATACACACACGCCCGATTCTGTGTTTCCAAATAATTGGTTTTCTACCCATCAAAGTGGCGAGCTAGTTATGTACCCAATGTACGCAGAAAACAGAAGGTTAGAATATCGAAAAGATATTATTGATTTTTTGACTAATCACTATAAAGTGTTGTCTGTGACTGATTATTCATTTTTAGCGAAAGAAAATGCATTTTTAGAAGGCACAGGATCGCTTGTTATTGACCACCCGCATAAGCTTGCTTATGCAGTAGAATCTAAGCGCACTACTAAAACCGTGGTTAATACAGTGTGCGAGCAATTAAAGCTAAAACCTGTTGTATTTAACGCATACGATGAGCAAGGTACTGCGGTTTATCATACTAATGTATTAATGTGTGTAGCCACAGAGTTTGCCATGATCAGCTTAAATATGGTGCCAAATAGTCAGCACAAACAATTAACTAGCCATTTTATACAAAGCCATTTAGAAGTAATAAACTTATCTAATGCGCAAATAAGTAGCTTTTGCGGCAACGCAATAGAGTTACAAGGTACAAATGGTCGTATTTTAGCACTCTCACAAACGGCGTTTAATGCACTTACAACCGAGCAAAAAGCAGCAATACAAAAAACAGCTAAACTTGTTCCGTTACCTATACCAACCATAGAGTCGGCGGGAGGTTCGGTTAGATGCATGATTGCTGGCATACACCTGCAAAGTAAATAACCTACCACTAAGTCAACATCCTAAGGCAGCTTAGCTGCCTTAATCTATGGCTAACATGCATTATTAAATGCCAATTACTCAACTGCGCGCTGAGTAAAAATATAATAAATACAAAAGGATTAGCCCATGTTCGATACCGTAGTAAAAAGTGTAAATGGCCTATTATGGGGAGAAGGCCAAATACTAATCTACATACTACTGTTTGCAGGTATTTGGTTTTCGGTACGTTTAAAAGCAATTCAAATAGTAAAATTTAAACACATGTTTAGCCTGTTAAAAGGCAGTAGCAAGTGTAAAAAAGACGACATTTCATCATTTCAAGCATTGTGTACTGGCTTGTGTGCCCGTGTAGGTACAGGTAACTTAGCTGGGGTCGCTGTTGCAATTTCACTAGGCGGAAGCGGCGCCATATTTTGGATGTGGGTTATAGCCATACTCGGCATGGCAACCGGCTTTGCCGAAAGTGTATTAGGGCAAGTGTATAAAGTACGCGATAGTAGTGGCGAATTTAGAGGCGGCCCCGCCTATTATATTCAACAAGGTTTGGGCAGCCGTGCCTTTGCTATTGTATTTGCCGCGTGTTTATTTTTAGGTTATGGCTTTACCTTTAGTGCAATGCAAACCAATACCATAACCGACGCCCTTAACTATGCTTTTCAAGTACCTACCTTTTATTCTGGATTAGTTATTACCGTATTAGCAGGCTCAATTATATTAGGTGGCTTTAAAGCCATTGCCCGCTTTGCTGAGCGAGTAGTGCCACTAATGGGCATATTATTTGTAGCCGCGGCGGTTATTATTACGATTATGAATTTACCGCAAGTGCCTGCCATGCTTAAAGATGTGTTTTTATCAGCGTTTGGTTTACAAGAAGCAGGCGCAGGAGCAATGGGCGCTGCCATTAAAAACGGTATTCAACGCGGATTATATTCTAACGAAGCCGGCGCAGGTAGTGTGCCGCATGCTGCAGCAAGCGCTAGCCCAATGCCTAATCACCCAGTTACACAAGGGTATATACAAATGCTTGGCGTGTTTTTCGATACAATTGTACTTTGTAGCTGTACCGCGGTAGTTATTTTATTGGCCGATGTAGATATAAGCGGCGAAATGGAAGGCATACGTTTAACCCAAAGCGCCATGACCGCACATTTAGCAAAAGGCGGTGTGTACTTTGTTGCTGCAGCCATAACCTTATTTGCTTTTACCTCGGTAGTGGCCAACTATGCTTACGCCGAAAGTAACCTGCATTTATTTAAGCTCGATAACAAAGTAGGGCGCACAATTTATACATTACTTTATTTATCAATGATGCTGTGGGGCGCATCGGCATCTCTAAAAGAAGTCTGGGATTTAGCCGATATAGCATTAGGGTTAATGACAGTGGTTAACGTAATCGCTATTATATTGCTCACGCCAACTATTTTGTCTGTTAATCGCGACTACAACACACAAAGAGAAAAAGGCATAGAGCCCGAATTTAAAGTAAAAGACGTAAAAGTACAGGGTAAATGCGAAAGCGGCATTTGGGATTGATTCCCGTATTTTAAGCAATTTTAACGATAAAAAGCGGTTTTATGGCAACATAAAACCGCTTTTTAGTTTTGCATAATTATTCAATTTTGAGTTGTGTGAACAGCACTAAAATATAAGAATAACAAGGTAAACTGATTTAATGATCGACATTCACGCAGGTAAAACAGCAGCAAAAATTATTAACGAGCAGGGCTTTAAACCCGAGTTATTTACCACTTTTTTAGGAGCAAGTGGCGGGCCTAAGTGGTTTACATTATTTGGCTTAGACAAATATATTTTTGGTGAATTTTTTAAAAACCGAACCCAACCACTCAACTTAATTGGTTCATCTGCTGGCGCATTTCGATCAGCCTGTTTTGCACAAAACGACCCCGTTGCTGCCATTGAGCGTTTAGCAAAATCGTATTCGCAAACGCGCTATTCTAGTAATAAACCAACACCTGCTGAAATTACACTAAAAGCCCGCGCATTATTAGATGATGTATTTGGGGAGCAGGGCGTAACCGAAATTATAAATAACCCTGTATTTAAAGCGCATTTTATAGTGGCAAAATCGAATGGGTTTATTGCGAGTGAAAATAAATTAATTCAGCTTTTAGGTTTATCAAAAAGTTATATGCTTAATCGGGTTAACCGAAGATTATTAGGCTCGCAGTACGAGCGATTTATTTTTGGCCCAGCAACAAGTGACTTATCAATTTCCGACACCTACAATTTTAAAACGCAAAACATACCACTTAGCCAAACAAATTTAAAAGATGCCTTACTCGCATCGGGCTCTATACCACTTGTTATGCAAGGCATAAAGAATATTGCAGGCTCGCCACCCGGTATTTATCGCGATGGCGGAATAATTGACTACCACTTTGATTTAAAAATTAATAACCCAGGCTTAATTTTATATCCCCATTTTAATAGCGAGCCAAAAGCAGGGTGGTTTGATAAAAATTTAAAACGTAAAGTAGCACCACAAAATTACGATAACGTGGTGATGATCACCCCATCAAAAGAATTTATAGCCGGTTTACCTTACGGAAAAATCCCAGACAGAAACGACTTTACCGATCTTGATGCAGACACACGTATTAAATATTGGAATACCGTTTTTAGTGAAACTGAAAGGTTGGCTGAGGAATTTGATAAGAGGTTAATGATTAAATAAATGTATGCCTTAGAAATAACAATAAGTTAGGAGTGTTTGAAAGTAAAGGCAGATTCGATAGGGAAATAAATCCAATCTCATAAATAAAAATTTATAAAATAATCTTTGTCAAAAAGTAGTTTGAGCTTAATTTTATTGCTAATGTATTGCTCCACTAATATAGATAAGCGTCATAAGATATGGTGTAATTTTTAATTAAAAAAGCTAATTATTAATACCTAAATAACTAGCTTTATTATTTATATAACGATTTGGTGAAATAAAATTTCACGGTTTCATTTCTATGAAAAAATTTTTAGTATCGACTAATTCTTACCCATAAAAAATTTTATTCACTAAAATTTTTATCAAGTTTATTAACTAGAGAGCGAAAGTCATTAGTTAGAATTTCCTCTGAATTTGGAACTAAAACTATTGCTTGTGAAAAATATTTATCTTTAAGTAGTTCATCACCATTTTTTTCATGTAATAGCCCAATTCGGAAGTAAGTTAAAGCAAGGTTTAAATTTGTTCCTTCTATTGAAAGTTCATCTGGGCCAATATACTTTAATAAACGAGCTAGTGAGTTTAATGCATATAAACCGGTGGCAGTATCATTAAACAAATAAGCTTTATGGGCTTCATTGATTTCATTTTTTAAATATGAAGATGTTGAGCTATTTGCAAACGCATTACTTATGGATAGGGTGAAAAATATGAAAAACATCAATATTTTGAAAGTAGTCACTTTTTATTCCTTTAAATAATTAACAGTATTAAAAATATACAAGGTTGTAAAAGAATTTACAACTTATCAATAATTGCTCATAAATTACGGTATGTAGTAAATAAGAAAAGGGCAAAAAGCCCTTTTATATTAGATTCTTACTCCATTAGTCAAGGTTGACAGTCTGTCACTAGTGATACATTGGATCACATGCCTTAACGTATTTTAATTCATTTTCTTTTGTTCGGTCATTTCTATATAAATCAGTAAAATAGTTACATACAGCAAGTTTTTCTTCGAACTCTTCCTTAGTAAATTTAGAACGTAAATCTGCCATATATTTGTCAGCTTTATTTTTAGTCAAGTTAGCCTGTAGTACTTTTTGGCGTTCCATAGCTTGCTCTAATTTTTCTTCGAATGTGAGTATCTTGGGTTTTTGACTAGGGTTAGATATATCTTTTAAATCATTCAGCAAGGTTTCGGATTTTTTATGCTCATAAATTTCATTCGCAAACCAGAGAGTAAGGCCAGCGAAAACTATAATTAAATAGAGTCTTAATTCACTGAAATTCATATATTTAATCCATTAAATAGAGAGGCATAAGCTCATATAATAACACTATTGATTAAAGTGTAAAATCACAGTTTAGGCCTATAAGTTATGGTACGTTACATATGAAGGAAGGGTGAAAAACCTTTTCTTTATAATGAGTTACATCTACTGTCTAGAGTGATAGTTTGACTTGAGGTAAATTAATAAATTAATCAAAAACTATCATGGAAAATTAAAATAGGAAGGTAAAAGTTAAATCAGTTAGAAGCAGCGAATACAAAGGTGGAAATAAAAAAGAAAGCACCATAAATATAGGTGAGAATTTGAGCCCATAAGCAAGCCCAAGTCAAAGCACCTACATTCTTAGAAATAAAAGTATTGATTTTGGTCTTATTTTTTATTTTTAAGGCAGTATAACGAAAATCAAATAAGCGAAATAAGCTAGCTAGACTACCCATAATTGCACTAACAGACCAAATAAAAACTGTAAATTTTAAATCATTGTTATTTTTATATGTGGTTAAAAGAAGATTGATACAAAAAGCTAAGGAGGCAACTGAAAAACCTAGATATAAGTTAATGGTAAAGGTTAACTGGGCTATACGGTGATTTGCCCATCGAATATAACGTTCCTTATTGTATTTAGTCATATATTAATACTCGGAGGTGCTCTTACCATTCATGCAATTGTTAGATTTGTCCCAGAGTTTAAATAGTTTTTCTTTCGCTTTTAGTTTAATTGAAGAACTGTCTCCATCTGCGTTTAGACCTTTATCAATACCAGCTATAAAACCCTCAATATAAAAATTAAAGCTAGATTTATAAATCTCAAGTGCTAAGGCCATACCAGTCATGATCTCTGTATATGTATAGTTGCTCTTTAAACCAATATTGAAAGCATTTTCACTATGTTGCTCTGTAGCCGAGACATCATTCAGTGAATTACTGATGAACCCACATATGATAGCGCCATTAAAATTACTATTAGATAAAAGTGATTTTGCAGTTACTAGATGAGCTTTATGGTTATCTATTTCTTGATGTGTAATTGCGAAACAAGAATTGGAAATAGTCATTAAACCAATTATAAGTAAAAAACTTTTCATTTATCTGTCCTTAATAATAAAAGTTAGTATGAAAGGACTTAAAGCCCTTTTTAAAGCGATGTTATCGTAAAATAGAGTTATTTAACATCTTTAACTACCAGTCCTTTCAGATATTTCTCCGATTATATTTAATAACCGATCTTGCAAATCGGATAGGTATAAATCTTGTGTTTTATGGTTTTCTTTTAGAGTTCTATACATAGACTCAGATTTTCTCGCAGACCACTTATAGCGCTGAACTAGCTGGACATCAGAGGGGTTAACTTTACCCCAAGGTGTAGACATTGTGTGATCTTCCATTGATATTTTACAGTCTGCCCATGCACCTTTTTCGGGTAAATACCCACGGTAAATAATAGCGACTAGTTTTTCTACTGGCGGGCTCGCCTTTCCAGCTATAACGTAACGTCTTATTTGTCGTTCACTCACACCTAGTTCATTCGCCGCTTTTGCATAGTCGTAGCCGAATAGTGAGAGTAACTGTTTGTGAAATTCCGATTTAAACATTGTGATTTTTGTTCCTATTTATTAAACACAACGCAGATGTTACTTAAATGTAAATGTGCAATAAATGTAAATTTCGCTCCCCCCCTATTAGTATATGGGGGGAGGGGTGTTTCTCTTAGCATCATCATTTACTCAAACTCCGTATTGGTTTATCAAAGGCGCAAGCGCGGGTTTATGTGTAACTATTAACTACTAAGCGCTTCGCTTTGTTACGGCCATTTAACAATAGTGGAATAATAGCATTGGTTTGTGGCCTTTCATGAAACAAAGTTTCATAAGTTCGTACATGTATTGGTCGTTGGTACGTAATAAATTATGTTGTTTATTACGTAATATATAAGAATTACGTAATAAGTTAAGTACCAGATAACCAAGCCGCTACGCTCAGGCTTCGCTTGGCGGCTTGATTTAATCTGCTTATAAAGATGTTAAAAGAGAAGTTGTGTCGATTTCTTCTTTATCATCTGATGGTGGGTCATAAGGGTTCGGGCTACATAAAGCACGATATGAAAAAGCACTATTTTTGATAACTACATTACAGGGGCTAAAGTACTGAATAGTAAAACCCATGCTTGCAAGTTCGTATGAGGTTAAACTAAACACGCCATATTTATCTGTGACAAATTCAAATATGTATTCTCGGTGTGTTCGTTCTGGCCGTTTAACTTGCTGGATACCAGTAACGAAAATATCGGTAGCACCATATGGCAAGCTTATAAAAACAGGGTCACTACCAGCAATCTTAAAATCAGAATCACCGCTATTAATACCAGTATCTTTTTTAGTACTTTCCATACTTGAGTTAACGGGGGTTTCAATATTTTCCACATCATTTGAAGAACTGGAAAAATACCATAGCCAATACAATATGCACAAAAAGATAGCAGTAACTGGAAAGGCAAAAATAGGACTGAAAAGGAAATTTTTACCTTGTCCTTTTGTAACACCGCCGGTGGCTGTCGATTTATAACATTTGTGCACTTCGATTGGGATTTTCTTCCAAACGATAGTGCTCGATTTGTTTGGTGTTTTTCCGTCAAGTTTTGGGTTGTGTTCAAAAATTCTTGGCCTTCGGTTGTAATAGGGGATTGCTGCGAGTCCATCGAAGTATTTATGTGAGTATGCGTATTGGCTAACGTTTCTAATGTATTTATGGACGCTGGTAATATCTGGGGTGCAGACGATAATATCCCAGTTGTATTTTCTGTGTCGCATGTAACATTCTTTAAGTGTTTTGGGGTAAATAATGTGGCCATGTTCGTTAAATATCTCCCTTCCTAAATCATCAATATCACCACTGGTTAAATTTTCAGGTTTAAACTTTTCCAATTGTTCAAAATGGTATGTATACCAATGCTCGGGTATCGAATCTTTGTAAAAATCTATATGGCGATAATTACAAGATTCAGGTTTAAAAGTGGCTTCTGTTGGGTAAACGTCTTGAACTTCATCAATTAAAACTAAAGCACCAGTTGGCATCCAGTGATACCAATTCCGCCAAAGGTGTTGGCCTTCTTCATTTTGTGAGGATAATCTCCAAAGCTGAGCGGATTCAGGGAAAGTTTCTTGTAACTCAGTTTCAATTTCTTCTAGGGGTAAAATACCCTCAATATTGGTTACAACCAATCGGCCTTTTCTTAAAGCTGGTAATACTTCAAACCAAGTTGCACTAGCGGATTTGAAAGAGCCGGGCGCGCCATGAAAAATTGATGATGCCATTAGATAAACCTCAATACATAACGTGCAATTAGCGCTTGAACTATAATATTCACACCATCGAAAAGGCGCATATCAATAAGTGCAGCTTGAACATCTTTTGGCAAAGCATCTGCGGCACTGAGGATTTTAGAACCTATTTCAAAGTTTTCTGCGATACTTTTGGCTATGCTCCAAGCCAATTTTGTAGACTCAATTTGCGCGTTAATTTTAAATAATGCAGCTTGTGTAATTACCCAATTTGAAAGCCGTCTTAAAAAATTTGGAACGTCTTTCTCTAAGAATGACCATACATCAGAAAAAAAATAACCAATTGCTTGCGCTGTACCCGCTATACCTTGATATTCATCTGCGTACAAACCACATGAAAAGACTAATAGTAAAAAGCCGAATGTTAATTTATTCATTCTTTATTGCCCCCAAGTAAAATGAAAAGTGCAGTAATTGAAGCGGCCAGTAAAATAGCTGGCGCAATTAATTGAAAAAAATTAGAAAAACGAGATAGACCTAAATCAACCTCAACACCTTTAATCGTTTCTAACCTTTCTTGATAAGAAGCTGTAATGTTAGGGTTTAAGGAAAATAGTACTTTGCTTTCATCTTGTATTTGAGCTAAATAATTTTCAAACTCTAAGTTCTTAGCTTCGACTTCTTCTTTCAGCTCATTAATTTTTGAGTTAACAAAAACCGATGATAAACCTTTATTTTTACGGTTGGCGCTAATGCCAAAATCTAGTGGCTCAGTATTTTCAGCCGTTTGTTTTGTATTGGCCGCAATTTCCGCGAGGGCCTGATTATCAATTGACCCACCTGAGTTTGGAGAGCCAGTAGCGATTTCACTCAAATAGTTATTACTTATTTGAATTTCACCTGCGAGTCTATCAAGTCGGTCGTCATTAGAATTACTAGCCGAAATTTGATTCGTGTTCATTGCGCTAAGGTTTGTGTTTATTGTATTGATACCATCAATCAGTTCTGTTTTTGCTTCGGTGTCCAATTCCTCAGCTTCTGGTTTTTCATCAGGTTCGGCCGTTTCGGTCGGGTCTGTTTCATCTGGTTCAGTTGGGTCAGTATCGTCAGGGTCTGTTGGGTCTCCATCAGATTCAGATGAACATTCATCAGGTTCTCGGCTACCAAAGGAATGCGGAAAGTAATACCCTCCATTTTTATCAGTTAGAATTTCACATTGTCGACCTGAAGCCACGTTATAACAAACGGTGTGTATACCTGGGCGAAAGGAAAATGCAAAAGGGTCATTGTCATTTGCAGGAGGGCAATCATTATCATAAGAAGAAATTATTTTGGCACAGTCAAAGGGTGGTACTGAAGGGTCATCGGGCACAGGAACTTTATCAATTTTTACTATATGATTTCGGTAACCATCAGGCGGACATTCAAATGTAAATTGTGGTTGTTGGGGTGCAAAATTAAGTATGTAACTAGAACCTTCATAAGTCACATACTGTCCAGCTTGTACGCTGTACTTTTGATATGTTTCATTAATTCTAAAATTATAACTGTTTGGCGAAAAGTAGCATTCAAACTGATAGTTAATACTTTGACCAAAGTCAGGTTTAATAATCTTATCAGCTAAATCTTCACAAGACGCTCTATTAGATTCGAAGGCCGAAACAGCAGAACAACCAACGCCAGTGTAACCATGTATTTGAGAGGTTTTTGAACAAAAATCTTCGGTTGTATTTGGTGGTCTTAAATCTGTTAAGTCAGGTAAGCGAAGCTCATCAGCAGATACAAAAAAAGCGCTAGTAAGCGCTACTAATAATATTAGAAATCGCATAATAGCGCCCTTTAGATAAAGGCGGTGTTACCCGCCAATTGCTAACTGGTTCTTACTCCACTTGAAAAGCCTTCTACAAAACACCAAACAAGAAAACAAGCAAGACCAATAGAGGTAACCATTTTAGTTACGAAGTTTTGAAACAATCATGCCAATAGCAAAACCGATTGCAGCGACCATAATTACACCCGTAACAATTGCAGTGTAGTTTGTAGTACCATCAGCAACAGCAGCGTTAATTGCTTCTGAATGATCGGCTGCAAAAGCAGAGCTTGAACCGATAAGAGAAGTAACTAAAAGACCAGCTTTAGCACGTTTAGTAGCTAAGATATTTTTTAAATTTTTCATTTGGGTATTCCTTAATATTTAAGTTTTTCCCATTACTCGTACTACACGACCGATGCAATGAGCAGTGATAAAAGCGACTAGTGCCGCCGAGTTAATTAGGCCGAAAGTGGCCAAGTCAAAAGCAAATAGTTCATTAAGAACATTTACTAATCCGTTTTGCTGTAGCTCTAAGAACTCAGCTTTTGAGACAATGATGTAATCACAATCCGAACCTGTAACCGCTTTTAGCGTATTTTTTGAATTGATGACTACACATTGAGGCATAACTATTTCACCAGCTGAACGTCTGAAACTATATTTCGAGACATATTTTCAGGGTCAGGCTGTAGAACTAAATCAACTTCACAAATGCCATTTTCAGCTGTGATTTTTTTAAACTTGTTATAAAGCTCTTGGTTATCTACCATCGAGACACTTTTAGGTTCATAACCACATTTTTGAATATTGTGGTCGCCTTGAATAAAGTCTTTCTCTGGCACTAGGTAAGAAACCGAAGAAAATGCGTAATGTTTAGGTGCGCCCGATTTACTAGAAACGCCTTTACCAATTGCCGCAGATAATAAAATTACTTTCATGTTGTTAACTCCATTTGGTTGGGTGGTGTAATACAGGCCTTATTAATAGAGTCGGGTATATCCCAAGGATTTAGGCCTTTAGTTATTCGATTAATAATTTCATCACTAGATAATTCTTGTATGTGACGTAAGTAATTTATAAATTTGCTGTACGACTGAACGCAGTATCGTTCTAACCTTTCAGCAACTAGAACGCCGTTATGTTGTCTTTGTCGGCTGGTCGTTTTTATTTCAAGACGTTCAGAAGTAATAAAAGCAAAAGCGGGGTAGGCAGCAGCAAATACTGCATCGGTATTTAAAAGTGCATCCAAGGAGATAACACGGTCAATACTGCGAAGTTCAAGTTCAGCGCGAACCCAATTAGGCTGAGATTCGCTTTCCATTTGCTTTCCCTTTTCGTACATACGCGCCATTTTTCCATTTTTGCGACTGCCTACATATAAGGTATTACCGCCGTTTGCTATACAGTCATAGCGTTTTTGCCAGCCATGCTTTTTCTTAAATTCGGCCTGTTGCTGGTCTGATAGTTTTTGTAATTCACCAGTTTGAATAAATGAAAAAGAGGGCGCTTGATTAGTTTTACAAAATGCGCCTTCTTCAAGGTTTTGGAAGTAATCAAGAACAGTGCGGTTACCTTCGTAATCATCGTAGGCAATATCTAAACGGGTAATTTTTATGTTTGGCATTTTTTGCAACATCGTATGCAATTTAGGAATATCTAAACCAGCACAACCAGTGCCAGTAAAAGAGACCATTACGCCCCCATTATTAGCACCCCAAGCAATAACACCTGAGTTAACATCATGGCGATAAAGCGAAGCTGATTTTTCATAAGTAAACATACCACCGTTATTTTCACGGTAAGACCAGCTCAATGTATCACTGGTTAAACGGTCAGCTTCTGTTGCTACCTCAGTGTTTAAAAGGTGCATAAATTTAGAAATGTCACCTTCAATCAATGAAGTAAGTGCCTTATAACGCTTTGTTTTTCTAACAACATTTTTTAAAAAGTGTTTACGTTCTTCTTCTGGTATTTCTTTAATTGAATTGTATTGACGATACTTAGATGCACCTGCAAGGTTGCTTTCAAAAAGCTCGTTATAGTAATAATCCGAGTTGAAAATAACACTTTCATTAACGTCAAATTCCAAATCATCACTAGCAACTAATGAGGTTTTTGTATCTGAAATGAAATCATCGGTAGGGTTGTTAGCAAACATCTCTGCGCATAACATTGCGTTATAGGCTTCTTTGTAGGAAGAAAAATCACCATTACCAAATGCAAGTTTTGCATCATAGCGACAGCGAGCTACCTCATTTGGAGAAAATACGATTGTTAAATAATCTATTTTAGTCAGGTTTTTAACTGGCTTTTTAGCACTCTGGTTCATAGTCGAATACTCCAGAGTCGAAAAGTTCTTGCCAATTGTTGTCATCTACATCAATTATTTCGAAGCTTTCGCCGTTACAGTAATCAATGCAAAAAGCCATTGCTTCTGAACGTGAAGAATACATAAGCGGATGTTCAATTTTATTGAAACCTAACGCGTATTCATCTGTGCCTGAAATATATTGAAGATAGAATTTCAACGCTGTTTCCTTGTTATAATGACAAGCTGTCATAATTGAATGTTTTTGAAATATAGCGTTCGACTTTGACAGTTGTCAACTTTTTATTTATCAAGAATGACAGTTATAATTAAAAGAGTGAGGAGAATAGATATGAACTTTAGTTACGAACTAATTGAAAAATATAAAAATTTCATGGGTTATAGTCAGGATAAACAAGTAATTTCCGACTTCGAAGAATTTAATTCAGGAAATATGTCTCAAATCAAAAAAGGTAAGAGGCATTTAACTGCGAATCAATGTATCACAATGGCCAATGCAATTGGGTTAGATCAAAAAGAAGCCTTATTAAATCTTGCGATTGAAAAATCAAAAAGTAAGGAAGAAGGCGATATTTGGACGGATATTGTAAAAAAGATTAGTGCGGCATGTGTAGCGCTAACACTTGTTGCAGGTCTAGCTAATGCACCAACTGAGGACGCATTTGCGTAATAGCGATAGCCCATAAATTACGTTATGTTAAATTGAGTAATTGATAAGAAAGCGAGCGTGATTATACAAACCAGCCCGCTTTTAGGAGAGTAATTAGGTGTTAATTTAGCTCAGAATCTACCCAAAATTTAGTGCCTTTTAGTACTGCTTGAAGTGCAAGGCCATTTTCGGTTAAAGAATATACGGTAACTTGGTCGGCAATGGCTTCTGCAACCAGTGCTCCACCTTTATCTTCGTATTTTGCTGCTGCATCTGCGTTTCCGCCGAAGGCCCAACCGTGTTCAATAAATCTATTTACTGCCGCTTGGTTATGAAAAACCATAACAACGTTAAAATCTTTAACGCCTAAACCAAGCCCTAAACCGGCTTCACCCATATTCATGTAGGTTGATTTACCCGTTAAGTTATTTTTTACTACACCGTACCCGCCACCAAAACTAGCTAAAACGACATTTACGTTTGCGTTATCAAATACGGCGTAACCGGCAGAATTGGCAATTTGTTTTTTAACATCGGGTTTTTGTGCGTATAATTTGTCGAGGGTATTGTTTTTCATGCTTTGTACTAAAGCGCGTTTTTCGCTAGGTGAAGCACTGCCTGTAGTAGCACAACCTGTTAGTAATACAGTTATTGTAAGTAGGCCTAACACTATAAATTTTTTCATAAAACTTTCCTTAATAAGATTCATACCAATACACAACAATGTTTAAATAAATACACTTTCACTATGTCCAATACTAGACAGTATCGGACTTTAACGTTAAGCTGTAAGTCTATTATTTTATTGAATATTTATACATTATGCTTGTCGCTTTAGTTGATACGTTAAAACAATTAAGATACCAAATTGCTCATCTTGATGACGGTACTCTAAACTCAGAATACCCAGAACTTGCATCCTTTATACAGCAAGTTGGCTTGACTGTAACTGAATCAAAGGACGATCTTAAATTTTTATACCAATTTTTATATGTGTACGGCCGAAAATCTGAGGCAACATTTAATCGTTTTCGTAATGAGCTTGAACGATTTTATTTGTGGTCTTGGCTAATTGCCGAAAAATCTGTATTTAGTTTAAAGCGCGAAGACATTGAAGCGTATGTTGATTTTATGGCTGAGCCAGATAAAAAATGGGCATCAACTTCGGTGCAATGGCGTTACAAAGATGAACAAGGCATTCGTCGATTAAATCAAAATTGGCGCCCTTTTATATTAAAAGAGTCAATTGCGAGCCAGCAAACATTAGCGGCTATGTTTACTGCGCTAAATGTATTTTATAAGTTTTCTATTTTAGAAGAAAAAACGTTTGCTAACTTTGTGCCTGTAGTGAAAAAAAATAGCCCCTATTTGGTAGTTCAATCTCAAATTCAGATCCCAGACACTTTAAGTGACATACAATGGGAATATGTATTTGGCGTAACACGCGATTTATGTGAAAAAAAACCAGAGCTTGAACGTAACCTATTTACGCTCGCGTGTTTAAAAGGGCTATATTTACGTATATCAGAATTATCAGAGCGCCCGCAGTGGTCGCCAGTTATGTCACACTTTTGGCAAGATAATGACGGTTTTTGGTTTTTACGAATTATGGGTAAAGGTAATAAGCTACGAGATGTTACGTTAAGTGATGATTTTGTTGAGTATTTAAAACGTTACCGATTATACAGAGGGTTACCCGCCCTACCTCGCGTTGATGAATCTGAGCCATTGGTGCATAAAATTCGTGGCCAAGGTGGGATGACCGTTAGGCAAATTAGGCGTTTAGTGCAGCAAAGTTTTGATTTAGCTCAGCAATCGTTACTTGATGACGGGTTTAAAGATGATGCAGAACAACTTGAAGCGGCCACTGCCCATTGGCTTCGTCACACGGGTGCAACACATGATGCGCAAACTCGACCGCTAAAACATTTATCGGAAGATTTAGGCCATTCTAAAATTGCGACAACCGATCAAATTTACATTCAAACAAATATTAAAGAGCGAGCAAAATCAGGCGTTAAAAGGAAAATTTAATGGAATACTTAGTAATAGCATTTATTGGTTTTTTATTTTTAGTTTATTCAATTTCAATAAGGCAGTTAGAGCGCACAGAAATAACAGGCCCTATGTTTTTTGTTATTGGCGGCATGTTTTTGGCGTTTTTACTTCCTAATGAAGGCGAAAAACTAAAAACAGGAATAGATTATTTATTACCACTGATAGAGCTAACACTAAGTATATTTTTATTTTCTGATGCGGCTAAATCTAAGTTAGGTGTATTGAGGCATAGTTTTCAATACCCTAGCCTATTACTATTCGTTGCCCTACCCTTAACTTTATTGTGCGGTATTAGTGTTAGCTTATTTTTATTTGCAGAGTTGTCGTTAATTCAATCGGCACTGCTGGCAATTATACTTACACCAACCGATGCAGCTTTGAGTAAAGGGTTATTGCAAAGTACACAAGTGCCCGAAAAAATCAGGGAAGGTATAAATACCGAAAGCGGATTAAACGATGGCTTATGTGTACCAGTATTTTTAATTTTTATTTTATTAGCTAAAAACCCTGACTCTGCTATTACTGCTTCACATACATTAGGTGTGTTTTCAAGAGAGCTTGGCTTAGCATTATTGATTGCTGGTTTTTCTATAGCGATATTTATTCCGGCATTAAATTTTGCAATGCAGCGCCATTACTTTGCAAAAAGCACCAGCCCATTTTTACTTTTAGGTTTTGCGATGGCGGTGTTTTCTATCACACAATATTTACATGGCAGCGGGTTTATAGCGGTGTTTATAGCAGGTTTGTTATTTGATAAATTTTCTAAAACTGACATTCGCGCTGAGCTAATAGAAGATTCAGAGCACATTGCTGATTTTACTTCGTTAATGATTTGGTGTTTATTTGGATTTGTTTGTGCGTATTTAGTAATACCCAAATTAAATACAAATATAATTGTGTACGCCTTACTAAGCACTACATTAATTAGAATAATTCCGGTTATGTTATCGTTACAATTTACAGCACTTAATTGGAAGGAACGTTTTACTTTTGCATGGTTTGGGCCACGCGGTTTGGCATCTATTGTTTTTACTTTAATGGTAATAGACACGCAAATAGAAAATAAATACGATATTGCCACTATTGCAATGACCACTATTTTATTTAGCGTGTTTATACATGGTATAAGTACAAAGCCTATTGCAGATAGCTTCGTTAAAAAATCTAAATAGCGTTTAGAAAAATTAACGAATATATTGTTTTGCTATAAACACGTTTTTTAGCTTTAAAATAAATCACTTAACTAAGCGAATTGGTATTAATAAAAAAGGCGTAACTTATTTTTAAGTTACGCCTTTTTTATTTTTAACTTTTACTAGCTAAGTACCTGAGCGAGCAACTCAATTGGGTGCTTTGGTTTAAATTGCTCAAAACGTTTTACTTGGCTGCGACACGAAAAACCGGTAGATAAAAGTTGCTCTGGTTTATTTTTATCTACTATTGGTTTCCAACTCATTTCGTACAGTGCACGGGAATTTTCTTGGTTTTGTGCTTCATGGCCATAAGTACCGGCCATGCCACAACACCCGGTATTGGTTGTGTTTAGGGTTAAACCAATATCAGTAAAAATTGTTTTCCATACGCTTGCTGCTTTTGGTAAAGCGGTTGTTTCTGTACAGTGGCTTAGTAATGTAAATTCAGTATCAGTTTTTTGTTTAGCCGATAATGATTTAAACGATTGAGTTTGTAACCATTCATGGGCAAGTTGTACATGAAACTCGCCGCGATTATTTTCTAAAATGGTTTTGTATTCATCGCGATAACACATAACTAACGATGCATCTAAACCAACCAAAGGCGAATTAATATCAGCGAGTTTATTTAAAAACTCTGCGCCATTTTTTGCGGTTACTTTAAACTCATGCAAAAAACCTTTTACGTGTTGGGCTTTACCATTAGGTTTAAACGGTAATAGCATCGGCTTTTTACCCAGCGCGGTGATAAGTGTTATAAAACTTTGCACTAACTCGGCTTCGTAAAAGCTGGTAAACGGGTCTTGCACTATTAGCACATAGTCATTTTGTTCATCACTTGAAAGTGAATTTAATAATTCAAAATTGAATTTATGTGCTTTTGCGACACGTTTTTCAAGTGAAGGCACACTTAATTGGGGGGTATCTACATACCCTACTGTTTTTTTAATTAAACTACTTACTAAGTTTGTTTTAACAATTGGGTTGATCACGCGTGCAAATTTAGACATTACAGGCGCCGAACTTTCAATGTTAGCGACTAAATAATCTTTAAGTGGGCGCGCGTAATAACTGTGATAATAATTTAAAAAGCGTGCTCTAAAAGTAGGTACATCCACTTTTATAGGGCAAGATGTTGTACACGCTTTACACGCTAAACATTCATCCATTGACTCTTTTACTTCGTGAGAAAAATCGTAAACACCTTTGTTTTTTTCACGGCTATGAACAAAACGCTCCCACCAGGTAATAACTTCGCCTTTGTTAAGCTCTTTTTCTACTTCGAGTAAATCTACATTTTTAGACTCTTGAAGTCGTAACCATTCTCGCATTAATGTTGCGCGGCCTTTTGGCGAATGCCTGCGATCGCCGGTTACTTTATATGAAGGACACATGGGAGAATTTTCGTCGTAGTTAAAACAAATGCCGTTACCATTACAGGTCATTGCATTGTTAAAACTTGTTTTTACATCGATAGAAATTTGCTTATCGAAGTACGAACGTTTTTGCCCATCTACACTAACTAGTGAGTCCTCACTTTCTATAGGAGTACATATTTTACCAGGGTTTATTCTATTATTAGGGTCGAACGCTGTTTTTATTTTACGTAGTTGTTTAAATAAATGCTCGCCAAAAAACTCAGGGCCGTATTCACTGCGGTAACCTTTACCGTGTTCGCCCCACATTAAGCCGCCGTATTTAGCGGTGAGTTTTACAACTTCGTCTGAAATTTTACGAAGCAGTTTTTCTTGTTCTGGATCGCACATATCTAGCGCCGGGCGTACATGTAAAACACCCGCATCAACATGGCCGAACATACCGTATTGTAAATTATGGCTATCGAGTAATGCTCTAAATTCTACAATGTAGTCGGCTAAGTTTTCTGGCGGTACAGCGGTATCCTCAGCAAAGGCCAATGGCTTTTGGCTGCCTTTAACATTACCGAGTAATCCGACAGATTTTTTACGCATTGCATAAATTTTTAAAATGTCACTTTTACTGCTGGTTAATTGATAGCCAATGACACCATTGGTTTGATTTGCTACGCACTCATCTAATAATGTGCAAAGTGTGTTTACTTTGTCTTTTATATCTTCAGGTGATACTGCATTAAACTCAACCATGTTGAGTCCTTGCATATCTTTATTTGGTACATCGGTTATTAAGTCCGATACTGAATGCCAAATAATATCTTCGCGAGCCAAGTTTAATACTTTGCTATCGACAGTTTCTACCGATGTTGCACGCGCATTAACTAAAAAGGGAGAGTGGCGAAGTGCCGAATCAAAACTGTCGTATTTAATATTTATCAGTGTTTTAAATTCGGCTATGGGAGTTAAGTTTAATTTAGCTTCAGTAACTATACCAAGCGAGCCTTCTGATCCGGTAATTAGCCTACTCATATCAAAAGTTTGTAAGTCATCACTTAGCACATGCTCTAAGTCGTAGCCTGTTAAAAAGCGATTTAAGCGTGGAAATTTTTCTAAAATAGCTTGGCGCTCATTTAAAGAAATTTCCAATACTGTTTTGTAAAGGCTACCGATTAATGATTCTTGCTCGGCTATTACTTTAGCTTTTTCTATGTCTATTGGTGATGTCACCATTGGGCTGCCATCGACTAAATAGGTAGTAAGTCCTAAAACATGGTCGCTAGTTTTACCGTACACTAATGAACCTTGACCTGATGCATCTGTACTGATCATTCCGCCAATGGTTGCTCGGTTACTGGTTGATAAGTCGGGTGAGAAGAAAAAGCCGTACGGTTTTAAAAAGTCGTTTAATTGATCTTTAATTACACCTGTTTGTACTCTAACCCAACCTTCTTCAACGTTAATTTCGAGTATTTCGCGCATGTAGCGAGACAAATCAACCACTATTCCTGGTGTGAGTGATTGCCCATTAGTACCTGTACCACCACCACGTGGGCCAAAAGTAAGCGACAAAAATGGGTCGCGAGATGCTGTTTGCAATGCAAGTTGAATGTCTTTTTCGGTTTTAGGAAAAATAACACCTTGTGGGATTTGCTGATAAATACTGTTATCGGTAGAGGCGGTTAAACGCGTTGCATAGCTTGCATCGGTGTCTCCACTAAATCCCTGATTTTTCAGTGTACTTAAGTAGTTTGCGACAAGCTCGGTCGCTGCATCTTGCTGTGTAATTGTTGCTATCATGACGGCGATAATTTAAGGCATTTGTGTAATTATATCATGGTGATGGCTAATAGAAATTGAAGATTTTACAGTTTGTAACACTCTTTTTATCGTATTTTGAGGTTCTGTATTTATAATCAAGTTAAACCAATGTTCAGAGGTTTATATGAAAAAATTACTATTACAGATCATAGGTGTGTTGTTTATTTTGCTTGGGTTGTTTTTCTCTCTGGTGCCAGGCCCTTCCCTGATATTTTTTATGGCGGGGTTACTGTGCTTTTCGTTTTATTACCCAAAAGCGAGGTATTATTTAAAGCTTTGCCAAAAAGCCTTAACTAAATCGTGTAATTATTTAGATAAAAAATTAGCACGGTAATTTAGCCCACATACAAAAATGCCAGCATAATAGCTGGCATTTTTATTTGTTACGGGTACTGATGATTATTTAGCAAGTTTGTCTGCTAGGTATAACCATGTTTCTAGTACTGTATCTGGATTTAGTGAAACAGAATCAATGCCCTGCTCTACTAACCATGCTGCAAAGTCTTCATGATCTGAAGGACCTTGACCACAAATACCTACATACTTGCCCTTTTCTTTAGCTGTTTTAATTGCCATAGAAAGTAGCTTTTTAATCGCAGGATTACGCTCATCAAATAGATGTGCGATTAGGCCTGAGTCACGGTCAAGACCAAGTGTTAGCTGAGTTAAATCGTTAGAGCCGATAGAAAAACCATCGAACATCTCTAAAAATTCATCCGCAAGTAATGCATTTGAAGGAAGCTCACACATCATGATTACTTTTAGACCATTTTCACCACGTTTAAGGCCATGCTCTTCTAGTAATTCGATAACACGTTTACCCTCTTCAAGGGTACGTACGAATGGGATCATGATTTCAATGTTGGTCATACCCATGGTGTTTCTTACGCGTTTAATTGCTTCACACTCAAGGGCAAAACAATCACGGAAGTCTTCAGAGATATAACGTGCAGCACCACGAAAACCAATCATTGGGTTTTCTTCTTCAGGTTCGTACTGCTCACCACCTACTAAGTTTGCATATTCGTTTGATTTAAAATCAGACATACGCACAATTACACGCTCTGGTGCAAAGGCACAGCCTAGCGTTGAAATACCTTCTACTAATTTAGAGATATAAAACTCTACCGGTGATTCGTATCCGGCAATAATGTCGGTAATTTCAGCTTGTAACGCAGGTGATTGGGCATCAAAATTTAATAGCGCTTTAGGGTGAACACCAATCATGCGGTTTATTACAAATTCAACACGGGCAAGGCCAACACCTGCATGTGGTAAACGTGCAAAGTCAAACGCGCGGTCTGGATTACCTACGTTCATCATCACTTTCATTGGTAGTTCTGGCATTTTATCAACGCGCGACGTTAGTATTTCAAAATCTAAAATACCTTCGTAGATGTAACCTGTATCGCCTTCAGCACATGATACCGTTACTTCTTGGCCTGCTTTAATTAAATCGGTTGCGTTACCACAGCCAACTACCGCAGGAATACCAAGTTCACGGGCAATAATTGCTGCGTGACACGTACGCCCACCACGGTTTGTAACAATAGCCGCGGCGCGCTTCATGATAGGTTCCCAATCTGGGTCTGTCATGTCGGTAACTAAAATGTCGCCTTCTTGTACTTGGTCCATTTCTTTAATTGAATCAAGTACACGAACAACACCACTACCAATTTTATGACCAATTGCGCGGCCTTCAGCAATGACATTGCTTGTGCCATTTAATTGAAAACGCTCCATAATATTGGCATCTTCGTTTGAGCGAACGGTTTCTGGGCGCGCTTGTACTATGTACAATTTGCCATCGTTTCCGTCTTTTGCCCATTCGATGTCCATAGGACGACCATAGTGCTTTTCGATAATTACAGCTTGTTTTGCAAGTTCTTGCACTTCTTCATCTGTAATTGAAAATTTGTTTGAAAGGCTTGGCTCTACGTCAACAATTTCTACTTGTTTGCCGTGTGCCTCATCTGTTGAGTAAATCATTTGAATGGCTTTTGAGCCAATATTACGACGTACTACTGATGGCAACCCTTTTTGTAATGTTGGTTTATGAACATAAAATTCATCAGGGTTTACTGCGCCCTGTACAACCATTTCACCTAAACCGTAGCTTGAAGTAACAAATACAACGTCTTCAAAACCAGACTCTGTATCAATACTAAACATAACGCCTGATGCTGATTTATCTGAACGTACCATACGCTGAATACCAGCAGATAGTGCAACACCACGGTGATCGTAACCTTGGTGAACACGGTACGATATGGCGCGGTCGTTAAATAAAGAAGCAAATACGTGTTTAATAGCGACCATTACTGAGTCGATACCACGAACGTTAAGGAAGGTTTCTTGTTGGCCTGCGAATGATGCATCTGGCATATCTTCAGCGGTGGCTGATGAGCGTACTGCAAATGATACATCGGCTGATGTATCGCCATGAAGTTGGCTGTATGCGTCGCGAATGGCTTGGTCTAGGTTAGGTTGGAATGGGGTATCGATAATCCATTGGCGGATATCGGCACCGACTTTAGCGAGTGTATTTACATCATCAACATCAAGCGTATCTAAAATGTCGTGAATTTTTGCATTGAGTCCAGATTGCTCTAAAAACTCATTGAAAGCGTCGGCTGTAGTGGCAAAACCACCCGGAACCTGTACACCTGCGTTAGCGAGGTTTGAAATCATTTCACCCAGTGAGGCATTTTTGCCGCCAACACGAGGAACATCTTGCATACCAAGCTCTTGATACCAGAGAACGTATTCTTGCACGGGTCTTTCTCCAAAAAACAAATTGTAGTTGTAACTGTGAGAGTTAAGAAAGAAAACCTTTTATAAAGGTCACCTTCATTCTACACTGGCATTAGACCTCACGTAAACCGTGAGTAAGCCATTTTAGGGATTAAACGTAATAAAAAGGTTAACTATGAGAACTGCTTTTTATATATCAGACGGCACTGCTATTACCTCCGAAGTGTTTGGTCACGCGACTTTGTCGTTATTTCCGGTTGAATTTAATCATAAAACTATTCCTTTTGTAGAAACAGAAGAAAAAGCAAATGAAATTAAAGCGTTAATAAACGCAACTGCTGCAAAAGAAGGTGAGAAGCCATTTGTATTCTTTACCTTCGTAAATCACAACTTAAGTGAAATTATTAAATCGGCCGATGCAATCGCGTATGATTTTTTGTCTACTTACAGTGAAAAAATAGAAAAAGAGCTTAATGTTGCGCCAGTGCCAAAAATGCATCGTACCCACTCTATTCATGAAAAAAGTTATGACTTTAGAATAGATGCGGTTAACTATGCCCTTATGAATGATGATGGCGGAAATATTAAAAACTTTTCTGAAGCCGATATTATTTTAGTAGGTGTTAGCAGAAGCGGTAAAACACCAACAAGCTTGTACTTAGCCCTACAGTACGGCATAAAGGCTGCAAATTACCCAATAACTGAAGACGACTTAGAGAGTGAGGGACTACCTAAATGTTTACTCCCTTACAAACATAAGTTATTTGGGTTAACTATTGACCCTGAGCGTTTGGCTGCAATTAGACACCGCCGTATGGCAAATTCTAAATACGCATCAATAAGACAATGCCGAATTGAAGTGCGTGAAGTTGAAATGCTTTATAAGCGACATAAAATTGCATACTTTAATTCTACCCATCATTCTGTAGAGGAAATATCTGCAAAAATCTTAATAGACAGTAACCTTGAGCGACGTAAGTACTAACAAACTAATTTACTGTTTTGCTAAAAAAAGCCGCTATATGCGGCTTTAATTTTTTATTTATTATTTACGAGCGTCTTTTAGTAAGTCAGCTACTAAAAAGCCTACTTCTAATACTTGGTCTGCATTTAGACGCGGGTCACATTGTGTTTTGTAACGTTGCGCTAGGTCATCATCAGATAAACCGTATGCACCACCGGTACACTCTGTAACGTGCTGGCCAGTCATTTCTAAGTGGATACCACCTGCGTATGAACCTTCAGCTTTGTGTACAGCAAAAAACTGGCTAATTTCGCGCATGATATTATCGAAGCTACGCGTTTTATAGCCTGATGTCGCTTTTTCAGTGTTACCGTGCATTGGATCCGAGCTCCAAATAACTTTACGGCCTTCTTGCTGAACGCGTCTTACAAGTGCTGGAAGTTTTTCTGGCAGTACGTCGGCACCCATACGTGTAATTAGCGTTAAACGGCCCGGAATGTTATCTGGGTTTACAGCATCAATTAAACGAATTAGGTCATCTGGGTCCATTCCTGGGCCAACTTTAACACCAATAGGGTTTTTAATACCTTTGAAAAACTCAATGTGTGCATGATCTAATTGACGCGTACGCTCACCAATCCACACAAAGTGCGCAGAACAGTCGTACCAGTCACCTGATAGGTGATCGCGACGTGTAAGTGCTTCTTCATAGCCTAGCAATAACGCTTCGTGAGACGTGTATAAGTCGGTTTCTTTAAGGCTTGGCGCAATAGTAGAATTAATGCCACATACTTCCATAAATTCAAGTGCGTCTTGAATTTTGTCAGCAAGCTGTTGGAATCGCTCTTTTTGCGGATTAGCGGCTACAAAGCCCATGTTCCAGCGATTCACTTGGTGTAAATCTGCTAAGCCACCTTGTGCAAATGCACGAAGTAAGTTTAATGTAGCAGCACTATTGTGGTATGCCTTCATTAAACGTTGTGGATCGGGAATACGTGCTTCTTCTGTAAACTCAAAGCTATTTACAATATCACCACGGTAAGATGGTAAAGATACACCGTCAATAGTTTCTAAATCTGCAGAGCGTGGTTTAGCGTATTGGCCTGCCATACGTGCAATTTTAACAACTGGGCATTTACCGCCGTATGTTAAAACAACTGCCATTTGTAAAATGGTTTTAAATGTATCGCGAATATTAGCGGCATTAAAGTCGCTAAATGATTCGGCACAGTCGCCACCTTGAAGTAAAAATGCACGACCTTCACATACATCTTCTAATTGTTTAAAGAGGCTTCTTGTTTCTTCTGCAAAAACAAGTGGCGGAGCACTCTTTAACTGGCTTTCTACTGTTTTCAGTTCTTCTTGATCTGGGTACTGTGGCTGCTGCAGTATTGGCAGTTCTCTCCAGCTATTTGGGTTCCACGATTGCATGTTCTTTCCTCATTCCTACTTTACCTGATATAAAGAAATTAACGTATGCATGGCCCTAAGTTCAAGGACTATATTCACTATTTACCAACTAATTTGTTATGAGTTAAATATATATAAGGTTATTTGTGATTTTAAGGCTATTCATGCTTAGTTTTAAGCGTGTTTTAATTTTATTATTTTTATTTAAATACAATAAGTTAAATATATGAAGGCGTTTTTTTAACCACCCCAAACCAAATTGAATTCAAAGCCTTAAAGTTAACAGTTTTAGTAGGAACACATCATACTTAAAGTCGGTTAAATGTAATCTTAGCTTTACAGTGGTAATTTAATTAAATCAACCAAGTGACTAGAATTTATTTTGAGTGTGTGATATGTGATTCAGGGTTATGTAAAGCTATAATAATAAGTCCACTTTATTCTGTACAACTGTGATCAGGTTGTTAGACGATGCCAGTACTCTAATTAGGGCTACTAAAAACAGTCCGTATGAACGACTACTTTAAATATTAAGTTGTATAGAGTTCATTTTCACGGAGCAGCCTTCCCCCTTACAGGAGCCTAGCGCTGTATTACAAGTATCACTTATAAGCAATTATACAATGAGTGCCCAACACTATCTAAAGTGTCGAACCAAAAAATTGATTGCTGGCCTTAAACTAAAGGCTCAATAACTATTTTACACAGAGCGATATTATATAAAAGTATACATCGCCCTAGCAATTACCTGCGTTACAACAAATTTCCTCATATAGCGTAAATACACATAAGTGTATTGATCACGCCTGGGTTCACTAATTCTTTCTGTTATATGCAAATATTCACGCACCGAATCTCACAAGCATAAGCAAACAGCATTAAAGAACACATCATACTTAATTTAATTTAGAATTAATCTTAGCTTTAATAGAATAAATTAACTTTATAAAACCAGAGCAAAAGGTTAAACTTAATAATTAAATAAGTAAGATGTGTTCTTAAGGTGGTTATGGTTTCTAAAGTACAAATAAGAAGTCAGTTTGATTTAATGAATGAATTAACATCGTTATTGATTGATGAATTACGTGTCTGTGAATATTCAAAGGCTGAGTATTATCAGCTACCAGATATAAATAGTGTTGATGAAAATATTATTCCCGAGTCAATCCCTGTACAAAAATCAACCGGTGAAATTGCTCATAGGGCAATTTTAAACTCATTTACTGATATTTATAAAAAAGAAAGTTTAAGTAGTAGAGTACTAAAGCGTCATCCTGGGCTTTTGGTTCTAAAAAATGCAGATGTCGCAGCATTAACTAGCCGAATACAACAAGTTAATAAAGCTAAGGCTGCTTTTAAGGAGTGTGTTTTGGCTATTGATAATAATGATGCTCGATTTGAAGCTGTTCATAACGCGGTTCCAAATTTAATCACTCTTGCAGCTTATCGAAAAATTCACTTTCAAAGTGAGTCCCCTTTTTCAGTGCGATTTACTTGGATGCATAAGCATGCGACTAAAACTCTAACTAAAAAAATGGCGCTTGAAATGCTCGATAAATCCGCAGGTTATAGAAATCCAAGAATGATAGACCAACAAAAATGGCAGTCCCTTGTTGCACAAGAGCAAATGCGAGTAGCTAGTTTAGGTGAAAAAGAAAAGTTAAGAATTCGCCGCCCTACCCGAGTAAGTCCCCAAGTTAATGTTAGGTATACCGCAGAAAATAGGTATCACGTAAGTGCAGCATTGCCGTTTATTTTAATTAACCCACAGCCCGATGTTAAGTTAGGTACTTTGCCAGATTATCAAAAACCAGAGTCTCACCCGAGAAAAAAAGAGTATGACTTTTTAGTGGATAGACTTTATTTAGAACAAGTAGATAAATAATTATGTTAAAAAGGCCACATAGTGTGGCCTTTTTGGTAAGTAGTCTATTATTTTAACCGTTGTTATTTTTCGACTATTTCTTCTATTTTATCTTCATCAATTAAAACTGCGTTTTCGACAATTCGTTTACCACCTTGAATCTCAATACGCTTATTGTGCTTATTGAGCGTGAGTATCTCATCACAAAACTGATCAGAAGGATGCATTTCATAGGTGTAATCAATAATATTACCGGTTTTATCATCTTTTACATTAGTAATGCTGTATTCTGAAATAGCCCCTTTTTCAATCAAGTCTTTCATTGTTGTGGTCATATCACGGCGCAAGGCTTTTAGTTTGTTTTCTGTGATATCGTCGGTTGAATAAATAGAGCCGTATTTTTCCATAATAGATAGCAATCTAAAATGATACGTTTTACCAGGCGCTGCATAACGCCAAAGGTGGTATAAACGCAGCATCATCCAACGCGATAAACCACGTTTTAGCTCTTGCGCACTGTTAAAGTAATACCCTTTGTATTCAAGGTTATCAATCATGTTATGAACAAATGCATTTAAACATGCAACACATTTTACGTTGCCGCCTTGGCCTTTTTTACCACTAAAATGAAGAGATGATAAAAAGTTCATATTTGACTCATAAAAAGAGTCATCAATATCTGTATTTTTAGTATCAGTAGCCGAGTATTTAAATGAAAGTTTAGAACCTTGAAGTGCTTCTAATGATTCTTTAATTTGTGGGTATGGCATTGATTGGCCAACCGCTTTAAGTTCTTGGGCTAATTCGTTCATCGAAAAAACCACGGCATATTGAATACCGGACTTAAAATTGATTTTTACGATTTTACCTTTCGATGCAAGGCGAATTAACGCGCGCTCAACTTTTTCTTCTCTATCCGATGGCCACACTAAATATTCTACGTCTTCGCCATCTTTACGCGTGCTTACAACGGCCGGTGTAATTTTTATTTCGCCGTCATATAAAATACCATCTACTTTTTCGGATATTTTACGCGTAATAATTGTTTTTTTAGGTGCTTCTTCCAATGGCAATTTTTTATGCCCAGAACGTACAAAACGCCCCCATAAATCATAGTGGTTAAACGTGTTTGAATAAGCACGTAACCCATGAGCGGCATTTTCGATAGAAATTCGCACATCTTTGTTATCTGTAAATAGTGCTAAACTTTCGTTATCTATTGCACTTTCCACCCCGTGTATTTGGCCCCTAAGTGTATCGGGCAAGTTATCTACCGAGATGTTGACCTTTCGGCTCATTGTTCTGATTTCCATTTTTTATTGCGACAGCTAATAACAACACATTAAGCAACAAAAGTTAAATGTTTAAGTTAGTATAAAACTGATCCGAGTATAAATAAACGTAACGGATCATTATTATACTAAGTAGGGAGTGATAAGCTTAATTTCAGATCACTATTTTACTAAGATAAGCTTCTCAAGCTAAATTTTTACTAACTCAATTTATTTTTTGTCCATTAAAAGCGCTATTTTTAAACTTTTTACACGACAAACGTTAGTAAAATAAATACCTGCTGTGGATAACAGTACTTCGAGTTAGCATAGATCTGATCTGTACTTACTACAGATCAGATCTATACCAATTAAACGCCCTGTTCTTCGTAAGCTTAAGTGTATAACTTTATAATTTACTTAGTAAAAAACTGATCTAACACAGTCATTTTGTACATAACTTATTGAGTAAGTTGTGCATAACTTTAATATTTAAATAAGGCTTAGTAAAAAGCTGATCTGCATGTAGATAAAGATCTGATCTTAACCAAGTATAAAGGTGATCTGCTTTTTTTAACATTATTTATAAATATCATATAGTTATATAGCCATTATACACCCTTAACCTTTATTACCTTATATATTTAACCACCTTTAAACTTCTTTATTTATACTAAGCAATCTTAAAGGTGTAAAAATATTTTTAAATGTCTTGTTATTAAAATGCATGTCGCCTTAAATAGTTGTTTACAGCTATTTGAATGGACATTATACTAACTGCCTAACTTTGAGGAAGAAAGTATGTCTATCAATAATAACGCGCTAAGTACTTACCGGCTTTTAAAAGCAACAGCCGAAGTTGCTGAAAAATCTTTAAAAGGACGCATACAACACTATCGCGCTCATCTTAAATCAGAAGAAAAAGAATTAAGAACTTACACCCAAAAAGCGGCAGCAGATTTATTAGGGTGTAATAATCGTACCTTAAAACGTCGTCATGACAATGGTGACTTTGATGATTTAAATATTAAGCGTGGTGCAAATGGGCACTATGCGTACACGTTAGTTAATATTTTTGCGATGGCCGATATCATGGATATTCAGCCAGATCACCGCACTGCTAACGATAAACTCCAAGTTATTGTTATTAATTCACTTAAAGGTGGCTGTGGTAAAACAACCAGTATGGTTAATATTGCTGCTGCATTGGCGACGACTAATATCAAACGTTATCGTATTGGTATTATTGATTTAGATCCTCAAGGTTCGTCTTCTAGCTTTTTCCCTTCTAATGATCACGACCCTGTTACGGTAGGCGACTTAATGCGTGATTGTATTGATTTAGACGAAGGCGAAACCTGGCCAGAGTTTGTTTCTAGTGCTTTTGTGACTACGCATATTCCTAATATTCGTGTTTTACCCTCAGGTATGGATGATTTTTATTTTGAACACGAGACAGCAACACTTTTAAAAGACACCTCTAATTACGAACAAACACGTCATTATCATAAGCTTTTAGAAAAGGTTATTGAGCCGGTTAAAGATGAATTCGATATTATTTTAATCGATACCGCTCCTACACTTAACTTTATGTTTTATAATGCTTTAATGGCCTCTACGGCGATGCTTATTCCGGTTCATCCAGAAGCTGTAGATTTTGATGCTAACAATAAATATTTAAAGCGTTTAGGTGAGATTTACCACACAGTAGCGGCACTTGGTCATGAAGGTTGGGACTTTATGCAGTTTTTAGTGACCAATTACGTTAAGGGTAATCATTCACAGCGCGATATTGTTAAAGATGTACGTAGTGCGTTTGGCCGCCAAGTAATGAGCTACCCAATTAATCACAGCTCGGCAATTACGGCTAGTTCATCGTCTTTTAATACCATATTTGATCAAAAAGCATCGGATAGTTTAGCAAGTCGCGAGTCATTATTACGCGCGCAAGAAAATATTAAAGATGTTGTGGACGAATTAGAAATGCTTATTCGTTCTAATTGGGAGTCAACCCAATCATCACTTAACAACACTAAGTAAGGATGTTACATAAAAATGGCTACAAAACGTAAAAACGACACCCGCTTAGATCCATTTGCAACTGCCGTAGGCAATAGCAGCCTTGATGCATTACTTGAGCAAGCAAGCGCTGGTGATGTAATAAGAATGCCTGCGCCAAGCGACCCTACACGCGAAATAACCTTAGTGTGTAAAGTTATTGCTCATGCAGATATTGAATCTAGCACCACGGTTTACGGTAAAAATCGCCGTGTACAAGCGCTATTAAACGAAAAGTCGGTTTCTGATATTTTACCTGCAATCAGTGAAGATGGACGTAATCAACACCCTGCTTTACTTTGGGATCAGGGAAATACTAACTTAGTACTTGCCGGTTCACGCCGTCGAAAGGCATGTATTTTAGGTAATGCCGATTATTTAGTTTTAAGCTCTCCAGATTTTACCGATCAAGACGCTAAAATTTTAGCTGTATCTTCAGATCAGTACATAGCCCCAAGCCTTTGGGAGCTAGGGCAAGCTTATCAACAAACTAAAAACGATCTTATTGAGCAAGGTAAAAAAGGCTCTTATCGCGAAATTGCCGCTATTGAAGGTGTATCGCACACCGCAATTGCAGATGCCATTAAAGCGTACGAGCAAATCCCCGCTGATGTTATTTCACTTTACCCAACGGCTAATCACGTAGGCAGAGAAGTCGCTAAAAAGCTTGTTAGTGCAAAGGAGCGCGACGAGCAGGCGTTTAACGCCCTAGTTAGCGAATTACATACAGACGATGAGATTAACGCCATTACAAGCGACGACAAACGCGCTATGGCAATTACTAAACGTTTAACTACCGAGCCTAGCGTGGTTGCTAAACGTGAAGCTGTATTTGAAAACAACTTTATAAACGTACAACGTAATTTAAAAAGTGGTGACGTATCTATTAAAATAGATAATAAAGTATTGACTGAAAAACGCTTAGAACAACTTACTAAGCTGTTAAGCGCGTTTAATTAGCCCCTTATTACTTAGTAAAATAGTGATCTTAAAAGCCTGTTAGGTTAGTTAAATTCTGATCTAATGGGCTTTTTACTTAGTAAAATCCTGATCTTTTTTGCTATTTATAACCTATAAATCCCTCATTTTTGCTCTAAAGATCACATTTTTACCAACTGAATTTAGTTTTTACGACTATTTGATGCTGGATCTTAATTTGTTAGTAAAAAACTGATCTGTAAAGCCCCGGCATTGTTAATAAATTGTTTGTAACATGTGTGTTTGCTGTTTACCTATTCTCGTATTGGCAGATAAAGTGTCATAAAGTACGTATAAACCGATTTTTTACTAACCTAGCAGCTCCAACCAGTTTATATAACGTTAATATTGCTTTTGCTGTGCGCAGTTAAAGAATATACTGGCAGAATTATTTTAAAAATTTAATACTTAGAGTGACATGTCTGCTAACTTATCAAAAAATGATTTACTGGCTATTTTTGAAGAAATAAAAAATGAGCAGGCAACCTTGTTCCCTCTTTCTGAGCGCTTTATAAAAAAGCTGTTTAGGCCAAACGTGCTCGATAAAGGCAAAGAGTATTATAAAAACGGCCAAATTAGTTGGTTAGAGCACAGCAGTGATTTTGCTGTTATTGATTCAACGGTACAAGGCGACACCGGATCAGCATTTAACCAACGCATTGAGATCAGTAAAGTACCTACTGGTTACTCTGTTGATACGCATTGTACCTGTAATGCTAAAACCAAATGTAGGCACTTAGCCGCTGTATTATTTAAACTTAAAATAGAGCACTCAGGTGAATACGGAGAAGACTACTTTATTAACGATTGGTTTAGTGAACTGACAGCACTTAAAAGTGTTGATGCTAAAGCTCCTTCGCAAGTTCTTTTATTTGTATTAGACATTGAAAACAATAAAGTATTTTTAACGCCAAAAATTGCCAATTACGACAAAAATAATAATTACACGCTAGGGCGCAATTTAACTGAGCAACAATTAAATAGCTTTGTAACTCCAAACGATTTGCTCGAAAGTGACTTTAGACTCTTTAGTTGGATTCGCTCGCAAAATGCAGTGGGTAATTTAGAGCTAAAAGGTCAATGGGGCTTTAGCGCTTTACAACAATTAATTGCCACCGACCGTTTATTTTTACAACGCTCTCGTGTTGCTATTAAAGCGCAAACTGGGCAATCGCTTAACTTTAATTGGCAGCAACAAAACGAGTTATCGCAATTAATTATTGAGCTTGAACACAGTAAAAATTGGGCATTGATAAAAACCACGCCGCCCGCTTATTTAGACCTCGATCACTTTAAAGTCGGCCGGATCAGAACACAGCTTAGCGCCGACGAAATAGCACATTTACAATCAATTCCCGCACTTCACGATGCTAATTTTGATCGCATTTATAAACAACTTGCCGACAATTTTGGCGCCGGTGTTATTCCGCATCCGAATAACGAACAAGTCAATGTTAAGCAACTTGGTAATGCTGTTTTAAAAGCCACTATGGATGAGCAAGGGCTTAAAGTTTCGCTATTATTTAAATATAAAAATAAAAATTATTTAGCGGGAACAGCACCAGCGAGTTTAATAAATAGTGCATTTGAAAACACAGTAACAAATGAGTTAGTAAATTTAGGTTTTGAGTTTTGTAAAGGGGGTTTACAAAGTGAGTTTATATTTAATAAACAATCACCTATACATTTACATTGGCTTGTTTACGAAGTATTCCCTGGCTTTAAAAGGCGTGGCTGGCAGGTAACTCAAACTAAAGTAAATGTAGCCGACCCCCAAGGGCACGTTACACTCGATGTAAACCGTGCTGCAGGTCACCAAATGCATTGTAAAGTGCAATTAAGCGATGCCAAAGCCGCTGTACTTTTTAATACCGATGATGCCACGTATCAATCGTTAAATCGTCAAAGTGAGCTGTTTTATTACTACCCTGTTGGGCGTCAATTTGGTGTTATTAGTAAAGCCGCCATTAATTTACTGACCGAATTTAAACAACGTTTTGAATTTGTTAAAACACGCGATGAATTTAATATCCCGCTTTCTTATTTACCTGAGCTGGTAAAGCATACCGCAGTTACTATAGACCTTCATGATGACTCATTGGAGCGTTATCTTGATGAGTTAAACAACACCGAGCAGGCAATGCCCGTGGTGCCTTTACACGGTTTAAATGAGTCGGTAACACTACGTGAATACCAGCAACAAGGCGTTGATTGGCTTAGCTTTTTAAAGCGCCACCAATTAGGCGGCATACTCGCTGATGACATGGGGCTTGGTAAAACGCTGCAAGTTATTGCCTTTTTGGCCAGCAGTTTTAATCGCCCGCAAGCGGGCCCTACCCTTATAGTGTGCCCTACAAGTTTGGTAAGTAATTGGCAAAACGAAATAACCAAATTTGCTAAAAGTCTTAAAGTAACCACTATTTTTGGCTCGCAACGTAATGAGCCTTTACAACATTTAGCGCAAGCGCAGTGTATTTTAACTACTTACCCATTATTAAAGCGTGATATTGCTTATTACTCGCCACTTTATTTTGAAAATATTATTTTAGATGAAGCGCAATATATTAAAAACGATACTGCACAAGTCTCGCGCTTAGTTAAGCGTTTAAATGCCGACTTTAAGTTATGTTTAAGCGGCACGCCAATCGAAAATAATTTGTTTGAGCTTAAATCGTTACTCGACTTTGCAATGCCTTCATTACTAGGCTCGCAAGCCCACTTTAAACAGCACTTTCAAACACCTATTGAGCGCGAAGCCGACTCAGAGCGAGCTGAGCAACTAAAAGCGCTTATTATGCCGTTTATATTACGCCGCACAAAAGCGCAGGTAGCTCAAGAGCTGCCACAAAAAACAGAGCTGTTAAAAGAGTTTGAGTTTGAACCTAAGCAAAAAGATATGTACCAAGGTATTACGCGCGCCTTAGAAGAAAAGCTCATCGACTTATTTGCTGAGCAAGGCGCACAAAAAAGTAAGCTCGCATTTTTAGAAGCGCTACTAAAGCTAAGGCAAATTTGTTGTCATCCAAAATTAATTGAGCCAGAAACACAAGCAGGTTCAGCAAAATTAGAATGGCTAACTACGCATTTGCCATTAATGCTAAGCCTTGGTCGTAAAGTGATTATTTTTAGTCAATTTACCTCTGCGCTCGATTTAATTGCAGAGCGTTTAAACGATATAAATATCAAATTTAGTATGCTAACTGGGCAAACGCGTCATCGCGACAAAGTTATTGACGAGTTTACCAGTGGCAAAACCTCGGTGTTTTTAATCAGTTTAAAAGCAGGCGGTACTGGGCTTAACTTAACTCAAGCCGATACCGTTATTCACTTTGATCCATGGTGGAACCCGGCTGTTGAAAAACAAGCCACCGATCGTGCTTATCGTATTGGCCAAACAAATCCAGTGTTTGTTTATAAATTAATTATGAGTAACTCAATTGAGCAAAAGGTATTTAAAATGCAGCAAGATAAGCAAGCGCTTGTTGATGCATTATTTACCGATAAATCAATGAGCTTTACTTCGTTTGATGAGCAGCAAATGTTATCACTTATAAAAAGCTAATTTTTTTACTTAGCATGTGAACTAATTTAACCAAACGGCGTCTATTATATTGCTTGTTGAATAATTGCAGTTAT